>VGTA01000456.1 GCA_016874875.1 Deltaproteobacteria bacterium
ATTGAGCGTGTACATTCGCACTGATGTAGATTCACCCTGACCGCCCGCCGTCGGAGAAGCCCCCATGCGCCGCCCGCCGCCCACCCTCGCGCCCGCCCTCGCCCTCGCCCTCGCCCTCGCCCCCGCCCTCGCCCTGCTCGCCGCCTGCAGCGCCGTAGAGGTCACGCAGAGCGAGGAGGGGGAGTCCTGCCGCGAGCAGGTGATCTGCCAAGGACTCGTGGCGGTCAGCTGCCCCGGCGCCCCCGAGGAGGCGCGGGACGACTGCGGGGCGCGGGGGGAGCGCTGCGCGGTGGGCGTGGGCTGCCTCGCCTGCAGCCCCGGCGATCTGCTGTGTGAGGGGGATGTGGTGATGCAGTGCTCCAACGACGGACGGTCGAGCACGAGCGTGGAGGTGTGCGCGCAGAGCTGCGCGCGCGGCCAGTGCGTGGACCCCTGCGTGGAGGCGGCGAGCGCGTCGTCCTACCTCGGGTGCGAGTACTGGCCCACGCCCATCCTCAACGCCGTCAACCAGCGCTTCTCGTTCGCCGTGGCCGTGGCCAACCCCAACGCCCGCGCGGTGACGGTGGAGGTGTCGCGCGGCGCGGAGCGGGTGAGCGCCGTGGACGTGCAGCCGGGGGCGCTCGAGGTCATCAAGCTGCCGTGGCTCAACCCCCTGAGCTCTGGGGAGGTGGGCCCCTTTGGGGAGTTCGCCTCCACGCTCGCCCCCAACGCCTCCTACCGCCTCACCAGCACCCTCCCGGTCACCGCCTACCAGTTCAACCCCCTCGAGTAC
Organism: Deltaproteobacteria bacterium; assembly: GCA_016874875.1. Lineage (GTDB taxonomy): Bacteria > Myxococcota_A > Bradymonadia > UBA7976 > VGTA01 > VGTA01. The sequence continues at coordinate 773 of VGTA01000456.1, forward strand.
GAGCTGAGCGGCGACTGCCTCGAGGAGCCGCAGGAGCTCTCCGGCGACGGGCGCTGCAACTCCTACTCCAACGACGCCTCCCTGCTGCTCCCCGTCCACGCCCTCGGGCAGCAGTACATGGTGCTCAGCTACGGCGCCTACAGCGTCAACGGCGCCACGGTCCCCAACAGCTTCCAGGTGGTGGCGGTGAGTCCGGGCACCACCGACGTCACCGTCACCTTCTCGAGCCCCTCCCGCGCCAGCCTCGACCGCGTCGTGGGCGCCTACGGGGCGGGGGAGCGCGCCACCTTCACGCTCAGCCAAGGCGACGTGCTGCAGGTGCTCGGCGAGCTGATCAGCGGCTGCCCCAACCGACACGAGAGCGAGCGCGGGCAGACGCTCTGCGGCGGCTCGCCCGCCTTTGACCTCAGCGGCACCATCGTCCTCACCTCGCAGCCCGCGCAGGTCTTTGGGAGTCACCCCTGCGCCTTTGTGCCCCACAACACCTTCGCCTGCGACCACCTCGAGGAGAGTCTCTTCCCGCTCCGCGCCTGGGGGCGCTCGGCGGTGGTGGCGACCACGGTGCCGCAGCAGCGGGAGCCCAACCTGGTGCGCGTCTTCTCGTCCGACGACAACAACGTGGTCCGCTTCTCGCCGCAGGTGCGCGCCGACGTCACCCTCGCCCGTGGGCAGTGGGTGGAGTTTGAGGCGCGCGAGCCCTTCCGCGTCACGGGCACCCGCGGCATACAGGTGGTGCAGCTGCTCGTGGGGCAGAGCTACGGAGGGCAGGAGGCCACCCTCAACGGCCTCGGCGACCCCGCCATGTCGCTCGTGCCGCCCGAGGACCAGTACCGCGCCAGCTACACCTTCCTCACCCCCGACACCTTCGTCTCCCACTACGTGAGCGTGGTGGCCAAGGTGGGGCAGGCCGTCACCCTCAACGGCGCCCCCGTGGAGGGGCTCGCGCCCATCGGCGACACCGGCTGGGCCACCGCCACCGCGCCCCTCGGCGCCGGCGTCCACAGCGCCTCGTCGAGCGAGCCGTTTGGGGTGTGGGTCTACGGCTTTGGCGCCTACACCAGCTACATGTACCCCGCGGGGCTCGACCTCCGCCCGATCAACGACGTGATGTACTGAGGGGTCAGCCGCCCAGCCACCCGCGGAGCGCCCCCGTCAGGAGCGCGAGGGCGGGAATCACCACCCCCCCCGCGATGGCCTCCCCCGCCACGCCGCCCGAGGCGACGGGCGCGGCGTAGGTGGCGAAAGAGCCCGCGGGCGAGGGCGCGAGGCGGCGCCACGCCGCCGAGAGGACGCTGCCGAGGGCGAGGCTCAGCGAGAGCGAGGGGGGCAGGATGAGCGCGAAGCCGAGGGCGGAGGGCACCGGCACCCACCCAAAGCGCGCCTCGGAGTTGCCGTCGGCGTTGAGGTAGATGGCGCCGTCGGCGTCGCGGCGCTTGACCGTGAGCGCCAGCTCCATCACCACCCCCAGCGCCCCCGCCCACGCCGACGCCACCAGCGCCCCCGGCGGGAGCGCCGAGAGCCCCTGCTCCATCACCAGCGCCAGCGACGAGATCTTGAGCGCCGTGGGCGCCGAGAGCTGGCCGGGCTCGAGGCCCACGCCGTAGCTGGCCACCAGCACATTAAACGCCACGGGCACGAGCAGCGAGGCGATCAAGAGCGCCGCGAGCTGCGCCCACAGCAGCGCCGTGAAGCGCCCCCCCACGCGCCGCGCCACCCAGAACGCCCCCACCGCGCCCTCGCTCGACGCCTGCGGGTCGGCGCTGATGTGGGCGGCGTTGAGGTTCTGCTGGAGCGCGCCGGGCCAGATGAGCCCAAAGAGGAACTGCGTAGCGTTGGCCATGAGCGACACGGGCCCCGAGCCCGTGAGCCCCAAGACGCGCAGCCCGCCGAGGACGAGGAGGGGCTGGAGCGCCACGGCGAAGAGGACCTGCGCGGCGGGCATGTTGAACCAGAGGCCCTGGATCAGCACGAGGAGCCCCACCGACGCCGCCAGCCCGATGAGCATGACGCGCGTGGGCACGCGCTCATCGGCGAGACTCTCCGCGCCCTCGCCCTCGCCCTCGCCCTCGCCCGGGCCCGCGCCCGCGCCCCTCAGCGCGCCCTGCGCCAGCGAGACGAGCACGCTCGTGAGGGCGGAGGTGATCATCAGCGCCGTGGCGGGCCACATCGCCCACTTCACGAGGTAGCCGAAGCGCGACTCCGCCGCGAGCAGCTTGGGCGCCTCGCCGCACGCGCGGCGCAAGAACTCCGTGACCTCCCCCGCGCGCGCCTCCTCCACGCAGCGCGCCACGTCCCCCGCCGCCACCCCCGAGAGGGACCCCCACAGCGCCCAGAGCTCCCCGAACTCCACGATCATCCACACCCCGAGGAGCCCCGAGAGTCCCACCGACAGCGGGATCAGCATGCCGAGTCCGAGCACCCCCGGCTCCACGCCGAGCGAGACGGCGAGGTGGGCGTTGCCGGTGGCGTGGGGGATCACCCCAAAGGCGTCGCGCAGGTAGGTGACGAGGGCGCTGAGCGCGGCGCTCACCGTGAGCGCCTCCCGCCGCCGCCCCACCTGCGCGCCCCCCTCGCCGCCCTCCTCACGCGAGAGCGTGTCGATCACGCTCTGAGCGGCGCGCGCCGTGGGCCAGGGGAGCGAGGGGTCGTCGAGGACGGCGCGCCGGAGCAGGGCGCCCAAGAACAGCCCGAGGCTCGACGACACCATGAGCCAGAGGCTGAGCTGCCACCACGAGGGGCTGAAGCCGATGTCGCGCCCAAAGACGCTCTGGATGTAGTGGAAGGCGGCGAGGATCACCACCATAAACGCCACCCCGGTGGCGGCGCTGGTCATGGTCTGGATCAGGTTGAGCTGCACGGCGAGCCCCCGCCCCCGCCGCTCCCCGCCGAGCAGCGCGCCCCCAAAGAAGACGGCGGCCATGGAGAGGTCCACGCCGAGCCCGAGCTTGAGCGTCATGTAGGGGGCGGCTACGGCGCCGAGGGCGCAGAGGAGGCCGCCGGTGAGGAGGAGGCGGGGGGTGAGGTCGGGGGGGGGCGCGTGGGTCATGGGGGCTCGCGGGGAGGATAGTGGAGATAATTTCGTAAGAGTAACAATTAGATACATTGCGCTTATGGTAGAGTAATTTATTTTTGTTGACAACCCTTAAAAATGATAAAATTATGGTGTAATGTGTTTTGCTCAAAAAGAAGGTGGCTATGGTTTTTTTTGATATTG
>VGTA01000457.1 GCA_016874875.1 Deltaproteobacteria bacterium
CGGGCGCGGCGGGCGCGGCGGGCGCGGCGGGCGCGGCGGGCGCGGCGGCGGGCGCCTTCATCTCCTTGGAGACCGACGAGGGGTCGAGCTCGCTGAGGGGCGGGGGCGGGAAGAGCACCTCGCCCTCGTGGGTGACGATGGAGCTGCGGACCACCACGTCCGCGAGGTCAAACCGCACCTCCCCCTCGCCGCTCTGGATGTCGCTGAGGTAGTGCACCAGATTCATGCCGTAGAGCTGGCTCGCCGTGGGGGCGAGGCGGCTCGGCAGGTCGGTCCAGCCCACGATCGACACGCCGTTGTGCACGACGACCTCGCCCGGGCGCGTCAGCTCGCAGTTGCCGCCGCGCTCCGCGGCGATGTCCACCACCACCGAGCCCGGCCTCATCAGCTCCACCGCGTCCGCCCTCCACAGCTGAGGCGCCGGGCGCCCCGGGATGAGCGCCGTGGTGATCACCACGTCGGTGTCGGGGGCGAGGCGGCGGAACAGCGCCATCTCCGCCTCGATGAACGCGGGACTCATCTCCTTGGCGTAGCCCCCCTCCCCCTCCCCCGACTCCTCAAGCGACACCTCCACGAACTCCGCGCCCATGCTCTCCACCTGCTCGCGGGCGGCGGCGCGCACGTCAAAGGCGCGCACGTGCGCCCCGAGCCCACGCGCCGCGCCGATGGCGGCGAGCCCCGCCACCCCCGCCCCGATCACGAGCACCTTGGCCTGATCCACGCGGCCGGCGGCGGTGAACTGCGCGCTCATGAAGCTGCCGTAGTGGGCGGCGGCCTCCACCACCGCGCGGTACCCGGCGATGTTGCTCATGGAGCTCAGCGCGTCGAGCTTCTGCGCGCGCGAGATGCGCGGCACGCAGTCCATAGCGATGGCGGTCACGCGGCGCGCGCGGAGCGCCTCCACCAGCGCCCCCTGCTCCCTGGGCCACAAAAAGCTCATCAGCGCCGCCCCCTCGCGCAGCTGCGCCGCCTCGTCGAGGGTGGGCGGGTTCACCTTGAGCACCAGGTCGCTCTCCGCCCAGACGCGCCCCTGCTCCCAGATCTCCGCGCCGACCTCCTCGTAGGCGGCGTCCGAGAATCTCGCCTGCGCGCCCGCCCCGGCGGCTACCGCCACCTGAAAGCCACGCTTGATGAGCCTCTGGACCGTGTTGGGGGTGGCGGCGACTCTGCGCTCTCCCGCCGCGGCCTCTGCGGGGATACCGATCTTCATAAACACTCCTCAACGCTCGCTGTGGGGTGGGGGGTGGGTCTTGCGGCCCTACTCCTAGCACCACAGGCGCGCGAGCGCTAGCCCTTAGAGGCGCGGGGCGCAGTTTTGCCCCTCCCGCCCCCCCCCGCCGCCCCCCTCCCGCGCCCCTCCCGCGCCCCTCCCGCGCCCGCTCAGAGCCCCCGCAGCTGCTCCTCGATGAGCGCCTTGAGCGCCGCGTCGGGCTCGCGCTCAAGGCGGCGCGCGAGGCGGGCCTTGAGCTCCGCGCGCGCCTCCGCCGAGGTCATCCCCGAGGAGGCGCGGTACGCCGCCTCGCGCACCTTGGCGTCCTCGAGGTCCATCGCCGACGCCAGCGACTCCGCCGCGCCCTTGCTGTTGTGCTGCACGAGCGCCGCCACCACCGCCAGCGAGAGCGCCTGCCCGCCCGACTGCATATTGGCGTTGAGGTGGAACTCGGCGTCCGCCGTGGGAATCGCGCCGAGGCCGCGGGCGGCGCGGAGGGTGACCTCCTCGTCGCTGTCCTTGAGGCGCGGCTCGAGCTTGGGCACCACGCCGTCGCGCGGCTTGCCCGTGAGCGAGGGGGCGAGGGCGGCGAGGGCGCCCACGGCGGCGCGGCGGACGCGCGCGTCGGCGTGCTCTAGGAGGCGCGGCGGCGTGATGGACGACAGACTCTCCACCGACAAAAGCAGCCCGAGCGAGTCGAGGGCGTTGACGTAGACCTTGACGTCCTCCACGGCGCCCTCCGCGAGGCGGGCGTTGAGGTACGCGCGCCCCACGGACTCGGGGAAGGCGCGCAGGGCGAGCGACACGAGGCGCTGCACCTCCACCGCCCCGTCCTGCGTGAGCTTGAGCAGCTCCGCCTGCGCCTCCGGCGTCCCCACCTCCCCGAGGCTGCGCGCCGCCTCGCCGCGCACCCACGCCTCCCCGTCGGCGGCGAGGCGCGTGATCTGCTCAAGGAGCTTCTTTTGCGCCGGCCCCTTCGCCGCGCGCCAGTGGCGCCCGAGGGCGCCGGCGGCGGCGCTGCGGAGGGCGAGGGACGGCTGCTGCTGCGCGTCCTTGACCGCCACCGCCTCCTTCTCCTTGGCGTACACCGCGCGCAGGGCGTCGTGGGCGGCGTCGCCGCTCTCGGGGTCGTCCGCCTTGGCCTCCGCGAGCGCCTTGAGCGCGCTCGCGCCGCCCAGCTGCGCGAGCGCCTCCGCCGCCGCCACCCGCGCCGCCGCCGCCGGGTGGCGGAGCGCCTCGGTGAGCAGCGCGTAAGCGCCCTTGAGCCCCTTGAGCCCCACGATCACCCCCGCCGCGCGCGCCGCCGCCGCCCCGTCGGGCTGGCGCACGAGGTGCTCGAGGGCGCTCTCCTGCACCTTGGCGTCGCGGTCGGCGCAGAGCGCCTCCGCCACCTCCACCTTGGTGGCCAGCGGCAGCTCGCCGCTCAGGGCGGCCACGAGGTCGCGCTGCGCCTTGCGCTCGAGCAGACTCTTGACCACGGCGGCGCGCACGGGGCGCTCCGCGCGGGCGAGCGCCCGCAGGAGCTCGGGGGTGGCCTCCTTGGATTTGGCGCGCGCGAGGCCCTCGGCGGCGGCGACCACCACGGCGGGGTCCTGGGCGCGCAGGGCGTAGAACTGCGCCGCCTCGGCGAAATTGGGGTCCTTGGCGCGGGAGAGCAGGCCGGCGGCCTTGGCGCGGAGCGCCTCCTCCTCGTCGGCGCTGTCCATGAGCCGGCGGAGGGCGGCGTTCACCTCCGGCTCGTCGAGCCCCTCGAGGCCGCGGAGGGCGAGGGCGCGCAGCTCCGCGCTCGCCAGCGAGAGCATGGGCAGCAGGCCCGCCGCGACCCCCTTCACCGGCGCCCCCTCCGCGCGCAGGAGCTCGAGCGCCCCCACCACCGCGCCGGCGGCGTCGAGGTCGCCCGAGGAGAGCGAGGCCTTGAGCTCCTCCACGAGCTTGGGGTCGCTCGCCGTGAGCTGCGCGCGGAGGGCGCTCGGGGTGATCAGGGTGCCGTCGGAGAGGCTCAGGAGCGCCCCGGGCGCCTGCGCGGGCGGGAGGCCCTCCCAGTAGGGCAGGACGAGCTGGTAGGCGGGGAAGCGCACGTCCGCCTTGGTGTAGTCGCGCCCCTCGTACTTGGGAATCTGGCGGAAGCGCACGTGCTGCGCGCCCGCCTCCATAAAGGTGTACACCGCCTCGGCGATGATGAAAGGGGCGTTGACCTCCTTTTCGGGGTCGAGGAACACAAAGACCACGCCGCCCTCAGCGTTAAACGCCGTCTTGCCGTAGCTGCCGCTCTTGTTGGCCTTGAGGGCGTCAAAGAGGGCGCGCGCGCGCTCCTTGAAGTCGGCGTGCTTGTCCTTGGGGATCAGGACGGGGCGCGGCATGAGCACATAGCGGGCGCGCTGCTCGTCGCCGCGCGGCGTGGACTGACGCTCGTAGCTGTAGTGCACCGCGTAGACCTCATCGCCCTTCTTAGCGAGCGCGGCGCGCGGCGCGAGGGGGGCGCGGAGGTCGTGAGGGGCGACCACCGAGAGCGAGAGCGCGAGGGCGGGGAGGGCGGCGAGGGTGAGGGCGCGCGCGGGGAGGCGTCGTAGCGTCTGCGTCGGCATCAGGGGGGCTCCTGCTCAGGGCGCGAGGGGTGAGGAGGGGGACGCCGCAGGGGGGGGGGCAGCGGCGGGGGAGGCGGCGCACATAAGAGCCAAGCGCCCCGCCGAACGCAAGGAGCTTGAGCGGCGGGGCTTGAGCGGCAGTTGAGGGCCTGCCCCGCGCGGGCTTTGGCGTGGCGCGGGAGGCGGC
>VGTA01000458.1 GCA_016874875.1 Deltaproteobacteria bacterium
GAGGATGGCCACGCGGAGGGGGGAGGGCGCGCCGGGGACTCGCGCGGGGTGGGCGGAGTCGGGCGCGGCGGAGGGCGCGGCGGAGGGCGCGGCGGAGGGCGCGGCGGAGGGCGCGGCGGAGGGCGCGGCGGAGGGCGCTGTGTGGGGACGGGGGGTGCTCATCGCGGTCTCTGCGTCTCGGGGGTCGCGGGGGGAGGGGTTGGCGCGAGAGTGTAGCGCCGCGCGCCGCCCGAGGGGAATATGTGTTATTTTTTGCACTTCCCCCCCTCCGCGCTGCTGTGATGCACTTACTGTGATGCACTCGCTGTACCGCGCTGCTCAGAGCGCTTTGCGCTTGACGAGCGCCGATCGCCCTCACTACGGTGACGCGCGCCCCCAAGACCCCCAAGATTCCCAAGATCCCCAAGATCCCACACATCCCTCACGAGGAGAGACCATGCAGATCTCTAGCAAGTGGCTCATCGCCCTCAGCGCCCTGTCGCTGGCGGGCTGCCCTGAGACCGACGACCCCGGCACCGACGCCGGCACCGCCGCCGGCACCGCCGCCGGCACCGCCGCCGGCATGACCGCCGGCACCACCCCCATCACCGCCGGCACCACCGCGGGCTACTCCATGACCGGCGGCACGACCGGCGGCGCGATGACCGGCGGCACGACCGTTGGCGGCGACACGGTCGGCGGCGACACGGTCGGCGGCGACACGGTCGGCGGCGCCACGGCCGGCGCGACGGGCGGCACCTCCAACCCGATGATGTGCACGGATGTGCTCGCGTTCGGCGCCACCTGCGACGTCTTCAATGACTGTTGCGCGCGCGGCACCGCCTGCGTGGACCTCGACGGCGAGGGCGACGGCGCCCCCACCTGCCTCCGCAAGTGCGACGCCAACGCCGAGACGGACGGCTGCGAGGAGCGCGAGCTCTGCAACCCCGAGAGCGCCGACGTGCCCGCCGGCGAGCCCTCCCCCGGCACCTGCATCCCCGGCGACGACTGCGAGCCCGGCAACGAGAGCGTGGCGTGCGGCGCCGGCGAGTTCTACTGCCAGCGCCTCGAGAACATCACCTTCTGCATCGGCGACCTCGCCGATATCCGCGCGCAGGACCCCGAGGTGATCGTGGGCGTGGGCGCCGACTGCAACCCCTTTGACCAGATGGCCCCCACCTTCTGCGAGTCTGGCCTCGTGTGCGAGTACGGCGTCTGCCGCGCCACCTGCGCCACCAACGACGACTGCGGCATGGGCGAGGAGTGCCTCGACTACACCGCGCGCGTCGACGGCATCAACTACAAGTTCTGCATCGACACCTGCGACGTCTACGCGCAGGACTGCGCCGCCACCCAGGCGTGCGTGCTCACCGACACCTACGACGGCGCGCTCATCGGCTCCTGCCTCGACGGCGTGGCGTCGGGCACGGCGCTCAGCGGCGAGGCGTGCACCACCAGCGAGCAGACCTACTGGGGCACCTGCAACGCCGGCAACATCTGCAGCGATGACGACGAGGACGGCATGGGCGAGTGCGTGAGCTTCTGCGACACGTACAACCTCGACCGCTGCACCGGCGAGTACACCGCCTGCACCGACACGCAGCTCGAGGGCCTCGGCCTCTGCAGCGGCGAGTGCGACGTCTTCACCAACGCCGGCTGCGAGATGGGCCAGAGCTGCCTCTTCGGCAACGAGGGTCAGCGCCCCGGCGACGTCATCGCCCCCACCGGCTTCTGCTACGACAACGCCTTCACCGTGGGCGAGGCCGCCGTGGGCGCCGAGTGCGAGACGGGCACGGTCACCTTTGGGGAGGACTCCTTCGACTACCCCTTCCTCAACAACTGCCCCACCGGCAACATCTGCATCCCGCTGATGCAGGGCTCCCCCGGCCAATGCCTCCAGATGTGCAACCCCAACGCCATGGTCACGGGCTGCGAGGCGGACGTGCCCTGCCGCGTGATCTTCGACGGCATCGAGTCGATGGGCGTGTGCTTCGCGGGCTGAGCGGGCGACGGGCGCCCTGAGGGGCGCCGACTCCCCCCGCGGCTGAGGGGCGCGGGCGCGGCGACGCGCTCGGCGCCCCTCAGGCTTTTCGGGGTCGCCGCGGGCGCTGGCCGCGCCGCGAGGCGCGCGTCCCCGCGCGTCCCCGCGCCTTTCCCCTCGGCGGGCGCGGGCGCTGTGCTATCATCGAGCGCCCTCCCCCCCGATCGCCCAAAGGAGCTCACCCCGTGCGCCGCTCACGCCCCCGTCACCCCGACGCGCTCCTTAGCGCGCTCCCCGGCGTCCTCCCCGGCGCCCTCCTCTGCGCCCTCCTCTGCGTCGCTGCCCCCCGCGCCGCCGGCGCCTACGGGCTCTTCGTGAGCGCCCAAGGGCAGACGAGCGGCCCGGCGGCGCGCGCGCTCGTGGCGCGCACGCCCACGGGGCTGCGCCTGCTCATACAGGGCCAGTACCGCGGCGCCGCCGACGCCACCGTGTACTGGCTCGTGCCCGTGCCCAACGTGACCGACCTCGACGCCACGCCCGCGCGCCTCAGCGTGACCTCGTCGGCGCCCCTCGACGAGCTAGAGGCGCTGAGCGCGCCGCGCCTCGAGGGGGCGTGCGGGGAGGCGCCCAGCGGGGAGGCGCGCGTGGAGGCGCTGCCGCTGCGCTCCGGGCTCGCCACGGCGCGCCGGGCGCTGGCGCTCAACGCCGTGAAGCTGAGCCCCCCCGAGGGCAACCCCGACGGCGAGAGCGACGCGCGCCGGTACCTCGCCACCCTCGGCGTGCCCCTCACGCCGGAGGTGGACGCGCTGCTCAGCTGGAGTCTCGACCAGAATCTCATGATCGCGCTCGTGGAGTTCGAGGCGGGGGGGCTGCTCGACGCGGCGGGGGCGCCGGTGGACCCCACCCTCGACCTCGACCTGCCGCTGGGGGGCGAGCCCGCCCTGCGCCTGCCCCTCAGGCCCCTCAGCGTTGACCTGCGCGGTGCGCCGAGCGACGTGGCGCTGTGGGTCCTTGGGCAGGAGCGGCACCGCGCGAGCTTCCCCACCCGCGAGCTCGACTTCACCCCCGTCCGCTTCCGCGCCCCCGACGCCACCGACTACCTCCCCAACCTCGACATCGCGGCGCAGGGGCAGCAGAGCCAGGTCTTCTTTACGGAGTTCGTGGGCACGGTGGACCCCACCACCTTCGCCGACCCCGCCCTCGCCGCGCTCCGCAGCGAGGTGGTGGGCACCAAGCTCACCCGCCTCCGCGCCCGCCTCCTCGCCGCCGCCCTGCGCGCCAACGCCGACGTGGTCACGCTCAGCGCCGCCCCGGGCCCCAACTACGACCGCGCGCACCGCGTGCAGGGGTGGGCGTGCGCGCCCGAGGGCGGCGCGCAGGGCGGCGACGCGGGCGGCGCGCAGGGCGGCGTGGGCGGCGCGCAGGGCGGCGAGGGCGGCGCGCAGGGCGGCGCGCAGGGCGGCGTGGGCGGCGCGCAGGGCGGCGCGCAAGGCGGGGAGGGCGGCGACGCGGGCGGCGCGCAGGGCGGCGCGCAGGGCGGCACGCAGGGCGGCGCGCAGGGCGGCGCGCAGGGCGGCGACGCGGGCGGCGCGCAGGGCGGCGCGGGCGGCGAGGGGGAGGCGCGGGCGGCGCGGGGCGGCGGGGACGGGTGCGCGCAGGGGGGCGCCCGCCCCGCCGCCCCGCCCACGCCGCTCACCGTGGCGCTCTGGGCGCTCTGGGCGCCCTGGGCGCGCCGGACACCCGGGGCGCGCGGGGCGCGCGAGAGTCTGCGGGGGGTCGCCGCCCCCGCCGGGCGGGTGACTCCGTGAGCGCCCACCGCGCCCCGGCGCCCCCGCGTGACGCGGAGCCCGCGCCCCCCGCCCCCGGCCCCCTCGCCCCGACCCTCGCCCCCCTCGCCCCCGCCCTCGACTCCCTCGCCTCCGCCCTCGGCCCCCTCGCCCCCGCCCTCGCGCGCATCCTCGCCCTCGCCGCGCAGGGCGGCGCGCAGGGCGGCGCGCAGGGCGGCGCGCAGGGCGGCGGGG
>VGTA01000459.1 GCA_016874875.1 Deltaproteobacteria bacterium
GGCGCGCCGCCGCCCACCCCACGCCCACCGCGCCGCCCTACCGAGAGGTCGCCGCCGCCCTCCACACCTGGTACCTGCTGCAGGGGACCACGGCGCTCACGCAGGGCGTCGCCCTCTTCCACGACCTGCAGTTTCGGCGCCTGGGGCTCGGCGAGGAGACGCAGCAGCACCTCCTCCGCGCGGGGCTACAGCGGCAGCTCACCCCCGCCCTCGCCCTCGCCGCCGGCTACGCCCACGTCTACACCGCCCCCTACGGCGCCCAGCCCGCCGCCGCGCCCTTTGACGAGCGCCGCCTCTGGGAGCAGGTGGCGCTCAAGGGGTCCTACCTCGGGGGGCGCCTCGAGGCGCTCCACCGCTACCGCCTCGAGCAGCGCTGGGCGCAGAATCCGGCGGACCTCGCCGCGCCGCGGGGCCTTCAGAATCGGGTCCGCTACCTGCTGCGCCTCACCCTCGCGCTCGGGGAGGTGGGCGGGACGCCGGTGTCGCTCAGCGCCCTCGACGAGCTGTTCGTCAACGTGGGCGAGGCGGCGCGCCTCAACGTCCTTGACCAGAATCGCCTCGGGGGCGCGGTGGGGCTCGCGCTGCGCCCGCAGGTGACGCTGGAGGTGGGGTATCAGCTCCAGACGATCCTGAAGGGGCGACTCGCCGAGGAGACGGGGCGGCAGCTGATGGAGCAGAATCACACGCTGACGGTGGGGGTGGTGACGAAGCTCGACGTGGGGGGGGCGCCGGGGCGCTAGGGGGGCGCGCGCCTTGCGCGCCTCCGCCGGCTGTGACATACCTGAGCCCCCCCCGCCCCTCCCCGAGCGCCCATCATGCAGCAGACCCTCGCCCTCACGCTCCTCATCAGCGTCGCGCTCATCAGCGTCGCCCTCGCGCAGACGCTGCGGGCGCGTAGGCGCAGTGAGGAGGTCGTGGCGCGGTGGCGGGCGCTCTGCGCGAGCCTCACGGGGCAGGCGCTCCTCACGCGCGAGGGGCGCGCGCCCTGGGAGTGGCGGCTGCTCCGGGCGCGCTGCCTGCCCGCGGAGGGGGCGGAGGGCGACGGGCAGGGGGAGTCGCTCGCGCCTCGCTGGGTGCCCCTCGGCGGGAACGCGCCGCCGCTGCTCTGCGTGAGCGACCTGCCCGCGCCGCTGTCGCTGCTGCCCCCCTTGAGCGCGTGGGCGCTGGTGATTCCGAGTCTCTCGACGATGTTGGGCATCATCGGCACCTTCTACGGAATCCAGCTCGGGCTGCACGAGGCGGAGCTGGACCGATTTATGGTGGGCGAGGGGGGCAGCGCGCAGATGACGGGGCTCATGGAGGGGGCGGGGGAGCTGTTCAGCGCCATGACGTTCGCGTTCGTCACGTCCCTCGGGGGGCTGAGCGCGGCGCTGGTGACCACGGCGGCGGCGGCGGCGGGGCGGCAGGGGCGGGCGCGCGCGGCGCGGGAGTTGGCGGCGCTGCAGGAGCGCCATTTCGTGACGCAGAGCGCCGCGCGGAGCGTGGAGCAGAGCGTGGCGCGCCTCGGGCGGGCGCTGGCGGAGGCGCGCGCGGAGCAGGCGCGCGCCACGGCGGCCCTCCAGCGCCGCGTGGATGAGCTGGCGCGCCTGCAGCTGCTCAAGGGGTCGGAGCTGCAGGGGCGCCTCGCGGAGCTCCAGCGCGCGGTGAGCGACCGCGGGGCGCAGCAGGAGCTGGTGGCGGAGCTGGTGGTGCAGATCGATGACCTGCTGACCCTCCGCGCTCGCGAGGAGGAGGCGCCGTGAGCGCGAGCGCGGGGGGCGACGAGGGGGACGGGGCCGACGGCGGCGAGGAGGGGGCGGGGGCGGGGGACCCGTCGTCGATCGCCATGAGCGACCTGTTCTCCACGCTGTTCTTGCTGCTGATGGCGCTGTTGGTGGTGGCGCTGCTGCAGCTTCAGGTGGCGAAACGGGAGCACCGGGCGCTGGCGGAGGAGATTCGCTCGCGGGTGGGCTCGTATCAGGGCGTGATCGGCGGACTCACGAAGATCAAGGGGGCCCTCGAGCGCGAGCGGATTCAGGTGGAGGTGAGTCCCGAGAGCGGGGAGGTGATCATCCAGGACGACGGGGCGATGTTTGGGGTGCGCGAGGCGGCGCTGAGTCCCACGGCGCAGCGGTTCTTGGAGCGCTTCGCGGCGGTCTATTTTGACGTGGTGCTGGCCGAGGGCGTCGTGGAGCACGTGCGCTGGGTGGTGGTGGAGGGGCACGCGAGCGTGGAGGGGGAGGAGCTCGAGAATCTGGCGCTGAGCGCGGCGCGGGCGCACTCGGTGGCGGCGTTCCTGCTCGGCGCGCTCGAGCGGCGCGCCCTCGGGGAGGAGGCGGCGGCGCTGGGCGACGAGGCGCGCGCGGCGCTGCTGGCGGGCTGCCTCAGCGCTGACTGTGAGCGCCTGCGGGGGCTCCGGGGGCGGCTGCTGGTGGCGGGGCGCGGGGAGCTCGGGGCGCGGCGGGCGGTGGACGCGCGCGACCGCTCGGTGCGCTTTCGGCTGCACTTCCAGTCAGATCTGTTTGACCTCTTTGAGGACCCCGTGACGCGGCGCCTGCTGCTAGAGAGGAGCGCGAGATGAGCGAGCTGGTGGGGCGGTGGGTGCGGGGGTGTCGGCGGCTTCACGCCCAGCACGGGCGCGTCTTGACGCTCACCCTCAAGCACCTGCTCAGCGCGGCGCTCCCGGGGGCGTCGCAGCTCCTCGACGCGCTCGAGGAGCTGGTGACCGAGGCGACGCGCGAGGCGCCCGACGAGGGGGCGGTGGCGCGGTATCTGCGGGCGCAGGGGGAGGAGGGGGGGCGGGCGCTGGTGGAGGTGCTCGAGCAGCTGTCGTCGCCGGAGCTGCGCGGGCTGCTGGTGCGGGTGCGGAGTCTGGCGCAGAGCGGGGCGACGGAGGAGGTGCTGCAGGGGGCGCTGGCGCGTCAGGCGGAGCGCGACGGGGCGGTGCGCGGGGCGCTCGAGCGGGTGTCGAGTCTAGAGCGCGGGCAGGGGGAGCTGCTCGAGATCGCGCTGCGGCAGGAGGGGCGGGTGCTGCTCATGGAGCAGGAGGTGCGCGCGCTGCGCGAGGCGCTGCGCGAGGTGCTAGAGGCGCTGTGCGGGCTGTCGCTCGAGGGGCGCGGGCGCCTCGCCCTGCGGCGTGAGGCGCTGCGGGCGCTGCTGGCGGGGGAGAAGGAGCGGCTGCGGGGGCTGGCGCAGGGGGCGGAGCAGGAGGTGCTGCCGCTGCTGGAGGCGGGGCGCTGCCTGTGCGTCCCGGTGGAGCTGCGGGCGTTCCACGTCGCCCTCCACGGCGAGCCCCCGCCCCCGCCTCCTGCGCCCGCGCTAGCGCCCGCGCCCGCGCCCGCGTCTCAGGCAACGGCGGCGCCTGTGGCCGTGCAGGGGGCGCGCGGTGGGGGGGAGCCGCCGAGGCAGAATCAGACGGTCAGCTATGTGCCTGTTGGGGAGGGCTCCTCTCGGGTGGGGGCGGCGCGTGTGATGGCGGGGTGGAGTTTAAGATGTCGTATTGCCCGCCGGGGGAGTTCTGGATGGGCTCTCAGGATGGGGTGGGTGATGATCGTGAGCGCCCGCGCCATCGCGTGAAGCTGTCGCGAGGGTTTTGGATGGGGCAGACGCAGGTGACGCAGGCGCTGTGGGAGAAGGTGATGGGTTCTAACCCGAGTCACTTCAAGGGAGCGACGCTGCCCGTAGAGCAGATTAGCTGGTTTGACGCGGTGCGGTTCTGCAATGCGCTCAGCGGTCTAGAGAATCTACAGCCTGTGTACGGCATCGGTACGGGCGATCAGCCGACCGTGAGTCTAGACTCTACGGCGAGCGGGTACAGGCTGCCTACGGAGGCGCAGTGGGAGTACGCGGCAAAGGCGGGAACGGAGTTGAAGTTTGCGGGGAGCGATACGCTCGACGCGGTAGCGTGGCACACTGGAAACGCAGGGGGTAAGACGCACCCTGTGGGCGAGAAAACCGCTAATGCGTGGGGGCTGCATGACATGAGCGGGAATGTGTGGG
>VGTA01000460.1 GCA_016874875.1 Deltaproteobacteria bacterium
GGGGCGCGCCGCCCCTCGCGCTGAGAAGAGGAAACACACTATGAGATTCAGAGAGTGCATCGCGATCTGCGCGCTGCTCGGGGGGCTGGTCGCGAGCGCCTGTGACGACAGCGGCGGGGGCTTCGTGAGCTCCGGGACTCCTCAGCTCGTCATCGGTAACCCGGGGAGCTTTAATTTCGTGAGTCAGTCGGCGGGCAACGCCGAGCAGACGCGCGAGCTCACCCTCACCAACGAGGGCGACGCGGACCTGCTGCTGGCGCGCTTCGTGGGCGATTTCGCCCAGCCGAGCTACACGCTCACGTATGAGGAGTCGTCGCGCCCCGGGGAGTGGCGGCCGGGCATCAGCCCCTCGGCGAACGCGCTGAGCGGCGCGGTGCTGACGGTCCCCCCCGACGGGCGCGTCACCCTGCGCCTCGCCTATGTGCCCGACGGGGCGAACGTGGGCAACAAGCTCACCTTTGAGTCGAACGATCGGAGCCGCCCCACCGTCAACATCCCCGTCCAGAGCGAGGGGTCGGGCGCGCAGCTCCTGATCAACCCCAGCGCGGTGGACTTTGGGCGCGTGGCGGCGGGGCAGGCGGTGACCAAGACGGTGAGCGTGCTCAACGTGGGCTCCGCCATCGCCGACGTCTCCGTCTTGACGCTGAGCGGCTCGGCGGATTTCTCGCTGCTCGTGCGCGGCGTGGACCCGCGCATGGACGCCACCGTCCTCGATGACCCCGACAGCGACGGCGCCGCCGGCCTCTCCCCCGACAAGTCCTTTGACATCGAGGTCACCTACGCGCCCCCGATGGAGGGCCCCGACGAGGGGGCGCTGCTGGTGGGCAACGTGGACAACCAGCAGAGCGTGCCGCTGCTCGCCAACGGCGCCAGCCCCTGCATCAACCTGCTGTTCCCGGGGTCGGCGAGCGCCAACAACAGCGAGCTGCAGTTCGGCCCCTCGCTGATCGGCTCGCCGCGCACGCAGGAGGTCATCGTGGAGAGCTGCGGCGGTCAGACGCTGGTGGTGTCGGGCGTGCGCATCGAGGGCAGCGACGCCTACACGCAGGACGCCGCCCCGCCCATCGAGCTGCCCGCGAGCTCGGAGGCGGGGAGCCCGTCGGCGTCGTTCAACGTGACCTTCACGCCCACCGACGCCGAGGTCTATGAGGGGACGCTGATCATCGAGAGCAACGACGCGCTGCGCCCCGTGATCGAGGTGCCCATCATCGGCCGCGGCTCGCTGAACGCTTGCCCGGTGGCGGCGGTGCGCGAGTCGGAGCTGCAGGTGCTGCCCCTCGAGATTCTCACCCTCGACGCCAGCGCCTCCGTGGACGCCGACGGCCCCGGCGGGCTGCCGGTGGCCTATGAGTGGACGGTGGTGCAGCGCCCCGCCGGCTCCACCGCGCAGCCCGTGGAGCGCTTCAGCAACCCCCTCCGCCCCGCCGACGGCGGCCCCGCCGACAACCCGAGCACCCCGCAGGCGCAGTTCTTTGTGGACCTCGCCGGAGAGTACGTGATCTCGCTCGTGGTGCGCGACGAGCTGGGCTTTGAGGCGCCGAGCGACCAGTGCCCGCAGCCGGAGGCCACCATCTACATCAACTCGCTCCCCGACGAGGACATCCACGTGGAGCTCGTGTGGAACACGCCCAACGACCCCGACGAGACGGACGCCGAGGGGACCGACGTTGACCTCCACTTTATGCACCCGAACGGCATCGGCTGGGACATCTCGCCCTATGACTGCTACTACGCTAACAAGACCCCCGACTGGGGCCCGGCGGGCTCGGTGGGCAACCCCTCGCTCGACATCGACGACACCAACGGCGCGGGCCCCGAGAACGTGAATCTCGATGACCCCGACTTCACGGACCGCGTGGGCGGCTCCGGGTCTTATCGCGTGGGCGTCCACTACTACAGCTCGGGCGATGACTTCTTCGGCACAGGCGACCTCGGCGCCAGCGACGCCACCATCCGCGTCTACCTCTTTGGGGTGATCGAGGGGGAGTGGACGCGCCGCCTGAACCGCACGGGGAACTTCTGGGAGGTGGCAGGGATCATCTGGACGCAGGGCGACAAGCGCGTGCAGGAGATCAACCGCTTCTATGAGCTCACGCCCTGAGCGGCCCGGGCGCTGAGGGCGGGCGCGGGTGGGCGGCGCGCCGCCCGGCGCCCGCGTGCGTGGGGCGCGTGGAGGAGGTGCGCGTGGCGCGGGTGAACTGGGCGGGGCTGGGGGTGAGCGCGCCGGGCGAGGCGCGCGAGGGGGCGGAGGGGGGGGACCGGTGCGTGCCGCTCTCGCGCGTGGGCGAGCGCCTAGAGGTGCGCTGGCACCTCGACGGGCGCGGGCGCGTGGTGGGGGAGCGCCTCAGCGCGCCGCCGGGGGGCTGGGAGGGGCTCGGGTGCGCGCAGGCGCTCCGCTGCCCCGGGTGCGTGACGCGCCACCTCAGCGCTGAGGAGCAGCGGGCGCTGATCGTGGAGAGTCACGTGGCCGCCGTGGCGCGCCTGAGCGGGCGTGACCTGCGCGCGCTCCCGGTGTCGTGGGCGCCGCCGCCGCCCCGCGACGGCTACCGGGCGCGCCTGAGCGCGCTCGTGTTGGAGGGGGGCGCGGCGGGGGGCATGTGGGCGCGGTGGGGGGCGCCGATCGACCTCGCGCGCTGCCCTGTGCAGATGGCGGGGGGGCGCCTGCTGCTCTCGCGCGCCCTCGAGGCGCTCGCGCGCCACCCCGCCCTCGCCGCGCAGGTGGAGCGCGTGACCACGCAGGCGATGGGGGAGGCGCCGCGTGGCCTCGTGGCGCTCCACGTGAGGGACCCTCAGCCCGCCCCCCCCGCGGCGCTCCAGGTCGCCCTGGCCGAGGCGCTGGGGCCGTCCCTCGACGGTAGCGCCCTCTACGCGGCGTGGCGCGCGCACCCCAAGGCGGAGCCCACCCTCGCGCACCTCCTCGGGCCGCAGGGGGTGTCATGGACCTGCGACGAGGGGATCACGCTGCTGGGCGCGCCGCCGGCGTGGCTGCCGCAGAGTCCGGCGTCGGTGACAGCGCTGCGGGCGGCGGCGCTCAGCGCCCTGCGGGCGGGCGCGGGGGCGCGAGTCTTTGAGGTGGGCTGTGGCGTGGGCGTGGTGACGCTGTGGCTGGGGCGCCGCGGGCTCGCGCTCTACGGGGTGGACATCGAGCCCGCCGCCGTGGAGGGGGCGCGGGCGTCGCTGGCGGCCTCCCCCCCGCCCCCGGGCCTCCCCGCGCCCCGCTTTGAGGCGGTGGACGGGCGGCGCGGGCTGGCCACCTACGCGGCGCGCGAGGGGGCGCCGGACGCGCTCCTGATTCACGCGATGCGCGCGCCGATTCCCGGCCTGCTCGCCCTCGCCGCGCACCTCGGGGTGCGCCGGGTGTGCTACCTCGCGCCCTCGGCGCCCTCCCTCGGGCGAGAGCTGGCGGCGGAGGGGCGCTACGCCCTAGAGGGGCTCGCGCTGCTCTCGCAGACGCCCGGCGCGGCGCAGGCGATGTGCGTGGCGGCGCTCTCGCTGTCGCCGTAGGGCGGCGCGACTCGCGGCGCTACTCGCAGCAGATGGGGCGCACGGTCGCCTCGTCGGTGAGCGTGAGGCCGCCGCGCGTGGTCACCCTGAGCGCGAGGCGCATCTCCCGCCCCGAGGAGGGCCGCACACGCTCGTTGTCGAAGTAGATCACCGCCACCCCCGCGTAGTCAAAGTCCCCGGTGGGGCCGCGGGGCAGCTCGAGCTCGGTGTAATCGGCGTCGGCGATGACCTCGCCGTCGAGGGAGAGCGTGAACTCGATTCGCGCGTCGAGGTCGTCAAATCCGCGCCCCGTGAGCGCGCCCCAGACGTGATAGCCGCCCTGAATCCCCTGGATGATGGGGACCTCTTGGCCGTCGGTGAGGGGCGCGAAGCGCCGGACGCCGGTGCCGATGGTGAGCGCGGGGGCAGGGGCGCCCGCCTCGCCGCCCTCAGCCCCCGCCCCAGCGCCCGCGCCCGCCCCCGCGCCCGCC
>VGTA01000461.1 GCA_016874875.1 Deltaproteobacteria bacterium
GGGGCGGGGGGGGGGGCGGGGCGGGGGGGTGAGGGAGCGGGGCGTTGGTCATGGTCTCCTCGCGGGCGTAAACGGGCGCGGGCTCAGGGCGCGGCGGAGCAAACACAGAATCGGCGGCGCTCTTGGGCGGGGCGGCGCCTGCGGCGAAGAATCACGCCCCCCCCGCCGCGCCCGCGCCGCGCCCCCACCGCCGCGACGCGCCCCACCACGCCGCCGCGAACCCCAGCGTGACCCACTGGCTGAGGACCGCGCTGAGGACCGCCGCCGGCAGCGGCAGCCCCACGGCGGTGAACCCCGCCACCCACCCCACCTCGTGCCCCCCCACCCCGCCCGGCGTGGGCAGCGGCGCCGCCCCCCCGAGGTGCGCCCCCGCCGCGGCGAGCCAGAGCGCGGGCAGGCTGAGGGCGTGGGGGGCGCACGCGCGCGCGAAACACCCAAACATGAGCGCCTGCGCGCAGAGGATGAGCGCCGTGAGCGCCGCGAGGCGCGCCGCCCGCCGCGGCGTGACGGGGGCGGCGCCCTCGCCGGCGGCGGCGAGCGCCCGCGCGGCGCGGCGCAGGGCGCCCCCCTCCGCGGCGCCGCGGTCGTCTGCGAGGCGCTCTGAGAGGCGCTCTGGGAGGCGCTCTGGGAGGCGCTCTGGGAGGCGCCCTGCGAGGCGCCCTGCGAGGCGGAGCGCCGGCGAGACGAGGGGCGTGAGCGCCGCGAGCAGCAGCGGCAGCGCCGCGAGGGCGGCGTAGGCGAGGGGGCGCGCGGGGCCCGCGCCGCCCCCGAGCAGCGCGAGGGCGCCGAGGGCGCCCGCCAGGAGCGCCCACAGCTCCAAGAGGCGCGCCCAGAGGAGGAAGGTGGCCCCCTCCGCCAGCGGCACCCCCTCGCGCGCGAGCAGGTAGGGCAGGCCGAGGTCGCCGAGGCGCAGCGGGGCGAGGCGCGCGAGCAGCCCGTGCGCCGCCACCACGCGCAGGGCGGCGGGGAGCGAGAGGGGCGCGCCGGGCAGGTGCGCCCACAGCCGCAGGGCGCGCAGGAGCCACACCCCGAGCGAGCCCACGAGCGCCCCGCCCAGCCACCCCGCCGACAGCTCCTCGCGCGCGGGCAGCGGCGCGAGCGCGAGGAGCCCGGCGCTGAGGGCGAGGGCGAGGGCGGCGCCCGCGATTCGCGCGCGCGCCACTCAGCCCTCGGGGGGCGCGGGGGGCGCGGGGGCGGGGAAGGCGCCGGGGCCCGTCACCTGCGAGCGCACGTGGTAGGGGGGCTTGCCCTGCGCCTCGTGGTAGGTGCGCGCGAGCAGGTCGGCGATGAGCCCAAAGGAGGTGAGCTGCACCCCCACCACCACGAGCAGGACCCCGAGCGTGAGCAGCGGGCGGTCGGCGAGGGCGGCGCCCGTGAGGCCCTTGAGGAGCGCGAGGTAGAGGCAGATGCCAGCGCCGAGCGCGCCGCTGGCCAGCCCGGCGAGCCCAAACACCTGCATGGGGCGCACGAGGTACGACTGCATAAAGCTCACCACGAGGAGGTCGAGCAGCACGCGCAGCACCCGCCCGAGCCCGTACTTGGACACGCCGAACCGCCGCGCGCGGTGATTCACCTTCACCTCCACGATCCGCGCCCCCGCCCACGAGGCGATGGCGGGGATGAAGCGGTGCATCTCCCCATAGAGGCGGAGGGTGCGCGCGAGGTCGGCGCGGATCAGCTTGAGGCTGCAGCCGTAGTCGTGGAGGCGCACGCCCGTCACGGCGCCGATGAGGCGGTTGGCGAGGAGCGAGGGGAGGCGGCGGTCGAGGAGGGCGTCCTGGCGGCGAAAGCGCCAGCCCGCCACCAGGTCGGGCGCGAGGTCGCCGCCCTCGTGCAGCGCCCGCCACATCATGGGGATGTCGGCGGGGTCGTTCTGCAGGTCGGCGTCCATAAAGGCCACCACGCGCCCGCGCGCCCGGTCGAGGCCCGCCTGCATCGCCGCCGTCTGCCCAAAGTTGCGCCGCAGCTCCACCACCACCAGCGCCGGGTCCTCGGCGGCGAGGGCGCGCAGGACGCGGAGACTCCCGTCGCGCGAGCCGTCATCCACGCAGATGAGCTCATAGCTGAGGCCCGCGGCGAGGAGCGCCGCGCGCACCTCCGCCGCCAGGTGCGGCAGACTCTCCTCCTCCTGGTACACCGGCACGATCAGCGAGAGATCGAGGGCGGGGCGCGTCTCCATGCCGTCCACCTCAGCCCCTCAGCGCCGGCTGCAGGCCCGCGGCCTTGAGCCGCTGCGCGAGGGCCTCAAAGCGCTCATAGGGGCAGCGCGCCCGCCCCCACTGCACCACCTCGCGCGCCTCGGCCTCCTCCTCGAGGGGGGCGGCGAGGTCCTCGAGGGCGCGCGCGAGCGCGGCGCGGGACTCGTCGTGGCGCCCAAGGGCGCAGAGGGTGAAGGCGAGGCGGAGCGCGAGGCGCCCGCGGAACTCGCCCTCGAGGCACAGCGGGAGGACGCGCTCAAGGGAGAAGGCGAGGGGCTCAAAGAGGTTGGCGGCGAGCGCCACCTCGCTCAGGCGCTCGGCGGCGTCATAGTCGTCGGGGACCGCCGCGAGGGCGTCCTGGTAGAGCGACGCGCTCAGCGCCGGGTCGGCGTCCGCGCACTCGTCGGCGAGGGCGACGAGGAGGCGGCCGCGGCGGCGGGCGCTCTTGGGGTCCGCCTCGAGGGTGCGCGCGAGGGCGCGGGTGGCGGCGGCGCGGTCGCGGAGGAGGTGATGGGCGCGCGCGTACGACAGCCACTCCTCGAGCCGCTCGGCGCTGGGGTCCGCCTCATAGGCGGCCGCGAGGCGGGCGGCGCCCTCCGCCGGGTCCACGGCGCTGAGGGCGCGCGCCGCCTGCGCGAGGTAGGCGGCGCGCGCCTGGCGGGCGCGCGCCCCCCGCTGCCCCTCGTGGGCGGCGGCGGCGGCGTCGAGCAGGCGCGCCGCCTCCTCGGGGCGCCCGAGCGAGGCGAGCAGGTCCACCCTGAGCGACAGCGCCCCGCCGCCCCCCGCCGCGCCCCCCGCGGGCCCGTCGAGCGGGTCGGCGTCGAGGGTGTCGAGGGCGTCGAGGGCGTCGAGGGCCTCATCGAGCCGCCCGAGGGCGCGCAGGGTGGAGGCGCGCTGGAGGGCGGCGAACGCGGGCGCCCCCACGCGGCGCTCGCCCATGAGGGTGTAGAGCGCGAGGAGGCCATCGAGGTCCCCCTGCGCCGTCAGCAGCTCCCCGAGCTCCTCCGCCGCCTCCGCCGCCACCGGGTGCCCCGCCGCCGGCTCGCGGAGGCTGCGCCACAGGTAGGCGCGGGCGGCGTCGAGGTCGAGGAGTTCATCGCGCGCGCGGCGGGCGAGGGCGAGGCCGAGGCGCCAGCGGTCCTCCCCCGCCGCGAGGTCGTGCGTGCGCCGCTGCGCGGCGAGGGGGTCGAGCAGGGGCTGCGTGACCACGGCGGCCAGCGCCTCACGCCCGCCCTCCCACAGGTCATCCTCCGCCCACACCTGCGGCGCGCGCGCCCGCTCGCCGCTCTCGCCCGCCGCCGCCGACGCCGACGCCGACGCCGACGCCGACGCCGACGCCGACGCCGACGCCGACAGCGACAGCGACAGACTCGCCGCCGCCGAGGGGGGCGCGGCGCTCTCGGCGTCGAGCAGCTCACCGCTGAGCGGCCCGCGCGGCGGCGCGCCGCGCTCGACCACAATCGGCTCCTCCCACATCAGCCCCAGGTCCTCCACCTCGCCGGAGTCCTCCCCTCCCCGCGAGAGGCCCACCTCGTTGAGGTCGATAAAGCTGTCATCATCGAGGGCGTCCTCCCCCAGCGGCGCCAGCGCGGGCGACGCGGTGGGGGCGGGCGGCGTCGTGGGGCGCGGCGTGGGGCGCGGCGTGGGGCGCGCGGTGAGCCCCGCGGCGCCGGGCAGCCCCGCCGCCGTGAGCAGCGGCGCGAAGTAGGGGTCCGCCCCGTCATCCCCCCCCCCCCCCCCCCCCCCGCCGCCCCCCCCCCCCCCC
>VGTA01000462.1 GCA_016874875.1 Deltaproteobacteria bacterium
ACTACTACACGTCCCTCGGGGGGGAGGTGGCGGCGTCCTACTTCGTGAGCGACGGGTGGGGGCTCGAGCTGCGCTACCGAGAGCTGTGGACGAATCTGAGCGACGAGGCGACCGCCCTGCGCGACCGCTACGGGCTGGTGCCCGACGCGCGCCCGCAGCGGCGCGGGGCGTCGCTCGGGGCGCTCGTGCCGCTGGGGTACGCCAAGGCGCTCGTGGGCGCGCAGGTCGTCCACATCGACCCCCTCGTGGCGCTCCACCTCGGCGTGGTGACGGCGGACGAGCGCTTCTTGCCCACGCTCCACCTCGCGCTCTCGCCCACGCTCCTGCTGCGCTCGGGGCTCAAGGTGCGCCTCGACCTCGGCGTCACGGCGCAGCTGGAGTGGCGGGAGCGGGGGGTGGTGGTCACCACGGGCTTCCTGCCGATGCTGGGGGTGGGCTGGGGGGGCACGCCGGGGGAGATTCGGGCGCGCGTGGGCGGGGGGGCGCCGTGAGGGGCGGGGCGCGCGCGTGGGCGCTCAGCGCGCTCGCCCTCGGCGTGAGCGCCTGCGCCCCCTGGCTCGACCTCAGCGCCTCCCCCGCGCGCCTCTTTGAGCCCCTCGCCGCCCGCGACCTCAGCGGCTTTGAGCAGCGCCTCGCCCACCTCAAGCGCTACGGGGCGCGCGGCGACGCCGTGACCGTGGCGACGCTGTGGCTCTACCTGCTCACCTGCAACCCCCTCCCCCACCTGCCGCCCCCCTCCGACCCCCTCTGGCGCGCCCTCTACGCCTCGCTCTACCTCGAGGAGGCGCGCGACCCCGCACGCCTCGGTCACCTCGCCGCTCTCCTGTCGGCGGGCGGCGTGCGCAACACCCCCGAGCCCCCGCGTGGCGCCTGGGCGCGCTGGCCGCAGACGCCCGAGGGGTGGCCCGACGAGGCCCCAGAGGCGCTCGCCGTCCCCCGCCGCTGCCCGGAGGCGGCGCTCCAGCGCGGCTTTGGGCCTCAGGACGGCGTGGTCTTGCCCCCTGAGGCGCTGGCGTCGGTGTGGGGGGCGGCGCAGGGGGCGGCGCAGGGGGCGGCGCAGGGGGCGGCGCAGGGGGCGGCGCAGGGGGCGGCGCAGGGGGCGGCGCAGGGGGGGCAGGATTCTAGGCAGGAGGCGAGGCAGGAGGCGAGGCAAGATTCTGCGCGCGGGGGGGCGCAGGGCGACGCGCCGCCCTGGCCCCTCTCGCTTGTCCGCGACGCCCTCCCCCCGGACGCGCGCGCGGCGCTCTGGCGTGACCTCGCGCGCTTGGGGTGGTCGCGGGCGGCGCTGGAGAGTCTGGCGGCGCTAGAGAGTCCGGGGGCGCTAGAGAGTCCGGAGGCGGGGGGCGAGGGGGGGCTGCTGGCGTCGTGGGGGTGGTGGCTCCGCTATGACGCCGCCGCGCTCCTGAGCGCGCGCTCGGGCGTGCCGGTGGGCTGGCCCCCCGACGGCGAGCTCCCCCTCGGGCGCGCGCTCCTCCACGCGGAGGCCTGCGCGCGCTGGCGCGACCTCGCCGCGCGCCCGGCGCCGGCTCACGGGCGTGAGCGCGAGGCGGCGGGCGCCGCGGCGCTGCTGCTGGCGGGCCTCTGCGAGGAGGGGGCGGGGCGCCGCGAGGAGGCGCTGGCGCTGTGGGCGCGCGTCCCCGCCGGCGCCCTCGACGACGAGAGCGCGCACCTCACCCGCTACCACGCGCTGCGCGTCCTCTCCGCCCTCGGGCGCTACGGCGACGCCCTCGCCCTCCGCGAGCGCGCGCCCCCCCCCTCCTCGCCGCTCGCGCCGCCCTTCCTCTACGCGCTCGGCGTGGCGCACGAGCGGGCGGGGGACGCGGCGGGGCTGATGGCGCTCGCCACCGACGTGTTCCGCGACCGGTCGTGGCGGCGCGACCCCTTCCTGCGCGGCCTCTTTTATCTCTTTATGCGCGCGCTCTCGAGCTTTGACTTTGAGTCGCGCGTCGTCGAGCTGCTCGAGGACCTCGGGCCGCGCGCCGAGACCTACGAGCGCGTGCGGGTGTTCGCGGAGGTGGCGCTCGACCAGGGGCGCCCCCGCCAGGCCGCCGAGGCGGCGCGCTGGCTGCTCGGGCGCCACGACCGCGGCCCCCGCCGCCACCGCTACCACGCCATCTTGGCCCACGCCGCCCTCCTCAGCGGCGACGAGCGCGGGTTCGTGGCGGCGCTGCGGGCGCTCACCGGACTCGACACGCCGGGGCTGGGGGAGGCGGTGCCGCCGGGGCGGCGCGGGGCCTTTTTTCGCGAGCGGGACGCCGCCCTCGCGGAGCTCATGCGGCGCGCCCTGCCCGCGGTCGCCGAGTGGGGCGAGGAGCAGCGCGCCCTGCAGCGCCGCTGGCTCACCCTCGCGCTCGAGGAGCTGCAGGCGCTCCTGCGCGCCCGCCCGGAATCGCGTTCGCACGAGGAGCTCACCGCGCTCTACCGCCTCGGGCGCCAGATGCTCGACGCCGCCGACCCCCTCGCCTACGCCGAGCGGGTGGGGCGCGCGCGCCCGGAGTCGCTGATGCTCGGCCGCGTGCGCGTGGAGGGCGCCCACCTCGCCCCCTTTGAGCCCCGCGCCGTCCGCCCCCCCGTGGGGTCCCCGTGGGCGCTCACCCTCGTGCCGCGCGGCGCGAGCTCTCCTCTGGACTGGGCGCTTGAGTGGCCCACTGACTCGTCACGGGAGGTGACGCCATGAGACGACGCTCTGTGGGAGACGCGCGGGTGAGGGGGGGGGCGCTCAGGGGGGCGCTCAGGGGGGCGCTCAGGGGGGCGCTCAGGGGGGCGCTCAGGGGGGCGCTCGGGGGGGCGCTCAGCGGCGTCCTCTGGGCAACGGCGGCGTGGGGGGAGCCCCGGGTGGCGCCGGCGCCCGCGGCGCGCGCGCCAAGCGCGCAGGAGCTGTGCGGCGATGACCGGCGCTGCCGCCTCGCGCGCCTCAAGAAGGTGAGCGCGTCGCGCCACTTCAGCGCGCAGCGCGGGGCGGATTTCCAGTCGCTCAAGTTTATGGACACCGCGCAGGCGCGCGGCCTCAGCGACCTGCCGCGCCTGCGGCGCCCCTGGGGCGCGGACCTGCTCGCGGACCTCGACAGCGCCACGGGCGTGAGCGGGCGCTATAACCTCAGCGGTCACTGGCAGGTGCAGGTGAGCTATCAGGCGGCGTCCTACACCAAGCCGGAGGTGCTCAACGGGCGCGTCATCGACCTCCGCGGCGAGGGGCTCTCGATCTACACCGTCGAGGGGGTGTACCTCACGCGCCTGAGCGGCTTTACGCCGCTGGTGGGCCTCGGGGCGCGCTACCTGACCGGGCAGGCCTACATCTTTGACACCAACGCCCCCGCCGACCCCGGCATACTCGGGTCGGTGGCGGGGCTCCTCGCCAACCTCTTCGGCTCCACCCCGCCCCTCCCCGGCCTCGGGGGCGGCGGGCCAGCGCGCGGGGAGGGGGAGCTCGAGGGGCACCTCCTGAGTCTCAAGGCGGGGGTGGACTACCAGGCGCTGAGCGGGGGCTTCCACGCGCGCCTGGTGGGCACCTACACCTACCCGGTCTTTATGGGCCACCGCGACGCCGGCACCGGCGACAACCTCCCCACGCGCCAGAGCGCCGCGGACTGGGCGGCGAGCTACCTCACCTGGAATCTCGAGCTCAGCCTCGGGTGGAGCTTTTAAGATGACCCGCGCCCCGCTCTGCGACTCCCTGCCCCGCCCGTCGCGCCCCCTGCCCCGCCCGCCGAGCGCCCTGCGGCGCGCCGCGCTGGTCTGCCTGTGGGGCGGCGCGCTGGGGGGGCTGCTCGGGAGGGGCGCGCCGAGCGCCGCCCAGCTCGCCGCCCCCGCCGCCCCCGCCGCCCCCGCCCGCGCCTCCCGCCCCGTCGCCACGCGCGCCGAGCCCCGAGACATCTCGGCGCGGGAGTACGAGGAGCGCATGCGGAAGTACATCCGCTCCGGCGACGGCGCCATCACCATCTACCAGGTGACGCAGGAGCTC
>VGTA01000463.1 GCA_016874875.1 Deltaproteobacteria bacterium
CGTGCCTACCACCTGCCCGCCGAGGCGGAGCGTCACATCCACCGCCTGCGGGACGGGGGCGGGGTGCGACACGAGGACGCGCGCGGTGGACGCGCCCGGGCCCGTGGAGGCGGCGCAGGTCCCCACGCGCGGCGAGAGGATCTCGCCCGACGGGGGCACCACGTCCGTGATCACGATGTCGGCGCTCGCGGGCGTCGACCAGGCGCCGAAGCGGTCACGCACCTTGAGGCGCACCGAGGAGGTGGTGTTGACGAGCCAAGAGTCGTTGGTGAAGGTGGCGGTGGGCCCCACGTAGTCGCTGCGTGCGCCGTTGACCGTGGTGGGCGCGTTGTTGTCGTTGTCCTCGAGGCCGAACTGCCCATCGTTGTTGGTGTCCCACCAGTACTCCACCACCTCGTCACAGGGCGCGTTGGGGTCGCTCGAGGCGCGCCCGTCCACGGTGACGGGGGCGAAGTTGCCGGGGCTGCCCCCCGTGCGGTACGGGCCGCCGGGGTTCGCCACCGGCGGCAGCTGCTGCACGTTGATCGTCACCGTCACCGTCTCGCTGTTGCGGTGCGACCCAGGGTTCTGCCCGAGGCCGAGCAGATACACGCCCATGGCGTTGGTGACGGTGAGGCGCGCCACGAGCTGCGTGGCGCCGTTGGCGGGCAGGGCCACCACGGGGGCGGTGAAGGTGGCGTCGGTGAAGTCCACCGTGCCGTTATCGCCAAAATCCCACTCATAGCGCACGATGTTGTAGCCCTGGTCGACGGGCCCGTTGGCGAGGCTGCCGCGCCCATCAAAGGTCACCTGCTGCTGGCAGCTGGTGCGGTTGGGCTGCGCCTGCGCGAGGGCGTCGGGGCCGAGCACCACGTTGAGGCTCGTGGTGCCCGTGGAGGTCGCGTTAAAGCGGTCCGTCACCGTGAGCGACACGGGGTAGTTGCCCACCTGCGTGATGTTGCACTGCGCGAGCTGCGCCAGCGAGATCGCCGGCAGGGTCGCCCCCACCTGCGCCTGCGGCACAGGGCAGTTGGCGTGCTGCGCCGCGCGCGTGGAGCAGCGGCAGGTGCCGACGGCCCAGGTGTACGACGTGATCGCGTCACCATAGACCGCGTCGGGGTCAGCGGAGGAGGCGCCGTTGAAGACCACGCCCTGCGCCGGCTGATTGATCAGCGTGTAGGCGCCCACCACCACCGCGGAGCCCGGGGCCGTGCCGCCACCGGGGTTGGCGACGGGGAGGCGGTTGCCTTGATCCACGCGGATGTCGAGGCCTGTGCTCTGCGCCTGCCCGCCGTTCGAGTCGCGCACCACCACCGTCACCGGAATCCCCGCGGTGCCCGGGGGCGTCATCTGACTAAAGCTCTGATTCACTACCG
The DNA here is from genome assembly GCA_016874875.1 of Deltaproteobacteria bacterium. GTDB lineage: Bacteria > Myxococcota_A > Bradymonadia > UBA7976 > VGTA01 > VGTA01. The sequence goes on from VGTA01000463.1 coordinate 1,356, forward strand.
CGCCCACCTGCGTGCCGAGGCTGCCCGTCATGCACTGCAGGGCGCTCGTGGCGGGGTTGGTCACGCAGTAGCTGCCGTTGCAGTCCGCGTCGCGCGCGCACGCGCCGCCCGCCGCCACGAGGTCCCCAAAGAGCCACACCACGCCCGTGACGTCGATGTCGGGGTGCGTGTGGTCGCTGCGGCTCGCGTCAAACGTCACGCGCGACCCCGGCGCCGCGCTCGTCGGGTTCATCACCACCACGATGTTGGCGGTGGGGTTGTGGAGCGTCAGCGACGAGGTGTCGTTGCCCGTGTTCCCCGCCACGTCGCGCACGTCGAGGCGCACGGGGTAGGTCCCCACGGCGCTCACGCCCAGGGCGGCGAGGGCGGCCGAGGTGAGGGTGAGAGTCTTGGCGGCGGCGTCGTTGGCGGCGGTGGCCACCTTCGTGAGCGAGGCGTTGTTGGTGCCGTTCACCGTCCACTGGTAGCGCGTGATGTAGTCGTTAAAGTCCTGCGCGTCGGGGTCAAAGGAGCTCGTCGCGTCCAGCGTCAAATCACGCCCGAGGAGCGCGTGATAGCCGCGCTCGGGGGCGTCCGAGGGGTCCGCGTCCGCGTAGGGGCTCGCGTTGCCGAGCTGCTGGTAGCGGATCGTGTAGGGGGGCGAGAGCGCCACCGCCCCGTTGGAGCCGGTCACGCGGAGGCACATGCGCACGGCGGGCAGCTGGTTGAGGGGCGTGTTGGGGGGGAAGGTCGTCTCAAAGAGGAACTGCCCCTCCTCGCGCTCATAGGAGCCATCACAGCCGATGTCCCACTGATAGCGCGTGACGCTCACTCCGGCGAGGAGCGTGTAGCTCTCACGCCCATCGAGGCGCGTGCTCGACGCCCCCGTGTCGAGGCGATAGGTGGAGGGGTCGGGCACCTGACGGATCACGGGCACGGGCTCCGCGCGCACGCCGGTGACGGTGATGTCGGCGGTGCTGAAGGCGCCAAAGGTGTCGCGCGCCACCACGCGCACCACGAACGAGGTGTTCCCCGGCCAGCGCATGGCGGCCTGCCAGTCAGCGGCGGGGATCTGAATCGCGGCGCCCGTAAAGTCGGGCGCGGCGGCGGCGTTGAAGGCCTCGCCCGGCGAGAGGAGATACCAGCCGATCTGCTGAATCGAGTCGCCGCAGTCGGCGTTGGGGTCGGAGCTCTGCGCGGCGCTGAGGCTGAGGTTGGCGGTGCTCATCACCGTCACGCTGGTGGCGGGGACGCGGACCACGGGGGGCAGGTTGCCGAGGTTGACGTTCACGTCCACCGTCGCCGACGAGCTGCGCCCGAGGTCATCCACCACCGTGAGGCGGGCGGTGCGCGCCCCAAAGGCGCTAAACGACGTGGTGAAGGTGGCGCGGTCGCTCGTCACGCCGCCCACCGACCACTGGTAGTTCGAGATGGTGCGCTGCGGGTTGGGGTGGCGGCTGGCGCTGCCGTCAAAGGTGACGCTCTGGCGGCAGGCGAGCTGCGTGGGGTTGGCGCGCGCGTCGGCGATGGGGTTGGCGTCGTAGATGGCGAGGGTGGTGCTCTCTTCGACCGAGGTGGCGCCGCCGAGCGAGTCGGTGACGCGCGCCTTGATGGTGAAGGGCGTGTTGCGCGGCAGCCCGCCGAGGCCGTTGGCGGTCCAGGTGACCAGCGCCTTCTCCCCCGACACCTCAAAGGAGTTGTTCTGGTTCAAGACCGCGTCGAGATTCCAGTCCACGCTCAGCACATCGCCGCACGCCTGGTTGCCGTCGCTCGCCGCGCCGTTGAGCTGCAGATTCTGCCCCACCTCGATCACGTAGGGGCCGCCGGTGGCGATGGAGGGCGGCACGTCCTGCGCGCCCTGCACGGTCACGGCGCCCACCACCACGCTCTTGTACTGGTTGGTGTTGTCCTCCACGCGCAGCGTCACGGTGTAGGGGCGCTGGCGCTGCAGGCGGTACACGTAGGTGAGGTTGGCGAACGGGTCACCGGTGCGCATGGGGTTGCCGTTGACGTCGAGGTCGGGCGTCGCCCCCGTCTCCCACCACAGGCCGTTGTCGGCGTCCATGTCCCAGTAGTACGCCACGATGCGGTTGTAGCTGTTGGGGTGGAAGGACTTCTCGTGGTCCACGGTGACGCGCCCCTCGCCGGTGAGGCAGCCCTCGGTGACGGTGACGGCGGTGATCGGCGGCTGGTTGCCCTCGATGGGCGCGAGGCTGCCGATGGCGATGGGCTTGGGGTTAAACACCGCCGGGGTGAGCACGAGCCCGCCCATGGAGGTGCTCATGTGGCGGGGGCCGTAGGCGCAGGTGACGGAGTGGATCTCGCAGTAGTCGTCCCACAGGGCGCCCATCTCGGAGTAGTTGCTGCGCCCGTCGCCGCTGCTCGCGGGGCGGTACTGCGCGCGCACGTAGTAGATGCCGAAGTGGCGGTACCAGTCGTGCGGCCCCACGAACTCCAGCATCGGGAGCCCGGTGTGGTAGCCCTTCTGGTGGGAGTAGAGGGAGTAGGAGTTGCCGCAGCGGGGGGCGTTGTAGACGGTGTCGGTGTTCCCGCAGAGGTAGTCGCCGTTCTGCCAGAGGCCGTCCAGCCAATGCGTCCCCGAGACCCTGCGCTGG
>VGTA01000464.1 GCA_016874875.1 Deltaproteobacteria bacterium
GGTGGGCCTCGGGGGAGTAGGCGTAGTCGCTGAGGTCGAGGGTGGGAATCTGGTGAATCGGGGTGTACATCTGCGGCGGTCGTCTCCTGTGTGTCTGCGTTCGTGTGTGCGCGGGTGTGTGCGCGGGTGTGTGCGCGGCCTGCGCGCGTCCCTGCGCTCCGCGCTCACCGCGCGGCGCTGGCGTGCAGCTAGGCGGCCTAGCGAGGCGGGCGGCGCGTTTGCTCCCACTCGCTGAGATCACGGGGCGCCCCGCTCAGCGCTCAGCGCGCAGGGCGTCGCGGCGGAGCTGGTCGCGCTCCATGGACTCGAAGAGCGCCTTAAAGTTGCCCTCCCCGAAACCGCCCTCGCCCTTGCGCTGGATGATCTCAAAGAAGGCGGGGCCGATGAGGGTCTGCGTGAAGATCTGCAGCAAGATGCGGGGGGGCTCGCAGGCGGTGGAGCCGTCGACCAGCAGACCGCGGCTCATGAGGGCGTCGAGGGGCTCGCCGTGCCCGGGGAGGCGCTCGGCGAGCATCTCGTAGTAGGTGGGCGACGGCGCGGTCATCAGCGGCACCCCCGCGGCGCGGAGGCGGTCGATGGTGGCGTAGATGTCGCGGGTGGTGAACGCCACGTGCTGCACGCCCTCGCCGTTAAACACCTTGAGGAACTCGTCGATCTGGCCCCCGGCGCTGCCCTCCGCCTCCTCGTTGAGGGGGATGCGCACGCGCCCGTCGGGGGCGGTCATGGCGCGCGAGAAGAGGCCGGAGTACTCGCCCTTGATGTCGAAGCTGCGCACCTCGCGGAAGTTAAAGGTCTGCGCGTAGAAGCGCGCCCAGCGGTCCACGCCCCCGCGCTGCACGTTGTGCGTGAGGTGGTCGATCTCCACGAGCCCCACGCCCTCGGGCGCCGGCGCGCCGCCGCCGCTGAAGCCGGCGGCGGCGGGAGTCCAGCCCACGGGCGCGAGGTAGATCTTGCCCCCGCCCACCCCGCGCAGCGCGCGCAGGTCGAGGGCGTCGGGGGGGGCGGCCTCCGCGCCGCGCGCGAGGGCGTGGCGCAGCGCCTCGGCGGGGTGAGCGCTGTGGAGGGCGATGGCGGAGACGCCCGGGCCGTGCGCCGCGAGGAAGCGCGCGGCGTCGGAGGAGGGGTCGCAGTTGAGGAGGACGTGGCTGGCGCCCTGGCGGAACCAGCTCACCTGCCCGCTCGGCGAGACCCCCACGCGGCTAAACCCGAGGGCGCCGAGGAGCGCCGTGAGCGCCTCAGGGGCGCGGTCGGCGAGCTCGATAAAGGCGAAGCCGTCGAGGCCCGCCGGGTTGTCCCACGCCCCGCCCTCTTGAAGTGGAGTGATCTCGCTCATGGGTGCCTCTCCTGTGCTGGCAGGTGACGGCGGGGCGCGGACCGGCGTCACCCTCACCGAGAGGAATCATGCGCCGCGCGTCGTTCTATAAAAAGGGAATAAAGTTCATTGGTGTGTTCATATCGGGTGAGCATCGCGCCGTCAACCCCGCTCGTCTGCGCCCCGGGGGCGCTCAGCCGCGGGCGCTCAGCCGAGGGCGCTCAGCCGAGGGCGCTCAGCCGCGGGCGCTCAGCCGCGGGCGCTCAGCCGAGGGCGCTCAGTCGAGCTGCAGCGCAAAGACGAGGCGCGGCTGGCGGGGCGCCCTGAGGTCGGGCGGGGGGGGGGGCCACCGCAGCAGCCCCTCGCGGATGCAGCGGAGGGCGGCGGGGGGCACGCCCTCGCCCTTGAGCAGCGCCTCCCGCACGCCCCCGCCCTCGGGCTTGAGGGTGAGCGTGACGGCGAGGCGGTAGATGGGCTGACCGGCGTCGCGGCAGCGGCGGAGGCCCTCGCTCTGCGCGCGCGCCCAGGCGAGCAGGCGCTGGCGCTCGACGGGGGTCATGGGGGGGGGGGGCGGCAGGGGGCGCGGGGGCTTGGGCTTGGGCTTGCCCTGGGCGCGGGGCGCGGGGGGCGGGGGGGGGGGGGGGGGGGGGGGGCGGGGGGGGGGGGGGGGGGGGGGGGGGGGGGGGGGGGGGGGGCGGGGGGGGCAGGGAGCGGCGGCGCGCGCGTCACTCTGCGCCGCCCCCAGCGCCTCTCCCTGCGCCGCCCCCTGCGCCGCCTCCTGCGCCGCCCCCTGCGCTACCCCCTGCGCTACCCCCTGCGCCGCCCCCTGCGCCGTCCCCCCGCCCGCCCGCAGGCGCTCCTCAGCGACCCGCGCCGCCACGCGCTCCTCCACCCGCCGCTCCAGCCCCGCCGCGGCGCGCAGCGCGCCCACGCGGGAGCCCACAAACAAGCACAAGAGCGCCACCAGCGCCCACGCCCACCGCTCCGCCCCCCCCGGCGCGCCCCCGCTCATCAGCGCCGCATCGCCGAGTACACGCCCTGAGTGACGAGGGCGAGGCTGAAGGGGAGCTGGACGCTGAGGGCGTCGCAGAAGTCGACCTCGTCGTTGGGAATCTCGGCGTCGTCGAGGGCGCGCTGGAGCTGCAGGTACAGCTCGGAGGGCGAGGACTCGATGTAGTCGAGCAGCTCCCCGGGGAAGCCCACCTGCGACTCACAGCTCGAGAAGAACGACTCCTCGTCGTCGGTCTCCTCGGTGCCGATAAAGAGGTGAAAGACGCGGCTCGCCGGCAGGCGCCCGCCGCCGCCCATGGAGAGCCACGCCGCCTCGCCGCGCGGGGTGCGCGCCGTGAGGAGGTCGCCGAGGTTACCCGACGCGAGGTCGCACCCGCCGAGTCCGCAGCGGCGCTTATAGGGGTTGATCCACACCACGATCAGGCCGTCGCGCGGCCCCTCAAAGTAGTAGGTGCCGTCGCTGGTGGGGTCGCTCGGGTGCAGCACCGTCGCCGTCCCTAGGCGCCCGCCGAGCTCGATGAGGTTGGCGCCGTCGAGGGCGCCGGTGTCCTCGAGGAGGGCGAGGCCGGCGGGCGAGGTGAAGGCCTCGATGGCCTCGCCGTAGCTGCTGAACTCCCCCTGCGCCTCGCCGTGCCCATAGATGAGCGGCACCTCGCTGTTGACGCGGCGATACATCGGCGCCACGCCCACCTTGTGGGTGTTCACGCCCACGAGCGCGAGCTCGGCGATCAGGGCGCCGATGATCGTGTCGTAGCGCTCGCTCACGGGGTCATTGTCGAGCGCCACCAGCACGAGCATGTCCACGTCCACCGGCGTCACCTCCACCTCCGCCCCCCCCCCCCCCCCCCCCACCCCGATTCCCACCCCTCCCGCCCCGCCCTCGCCGCCCTCGCCGCCCTCGTCAGGGCGGATGACGGTGCAGGCGGCGCAGAGGGCGGCGCAGAGGGCGGCGCAGAGGGCGGCGCAGAGGATGCGCCCCGCGAGAGGCGAGCGGCGCGCGCAGGGACCCGATGAGGGGCGCGATGAGGGGCGCGATGAGGGGCGCGATGAGGGGGCGCGCGTGGGAGCGCGCGTGAGGTCTAGCGTGGAGTCGCTCACAGGGTCTCTCCTAGGGCGGTGAGGGCGCGTGGGGAGCGCAGGGGGAGGGGGCGGCGGGGGCGCGGCGGGCGGGGCGCTCGGCTAGACCGCGAGGCGGGCGAGCGCCCGCGCGTTCAGCTCCGCGAGGTCAACGCCTAGGCGCCGCGCCGCCTCGCTCACCGCCTGCAAGAACGGTGCCCGCGCCTGCAAGAACCCCTGCTCGTCCTCCCGACTCGACGACAGCAGGTCGAGCTCGCTGAGGTACTCGGCGCGCTGCCCCTCGGGGAGGGCGCGGAGGAGGGCGTCGCGCAGCCCCTCGGGGGCGCCGCGGAGGAGGGCGAGGCCCTCGTTGAAGGGGGTGCGGAGGAGGGCGTCCGTGAGGAGGTGCGCGGGCAGCTCCAGGGCGGCGCCCTCGAGGCAGAGCCCGGAGAGGGCGGCGCGGGCGAGGGCGGGGCGCTGCGCGAGGAGGGGGCGCAGCACATCCACCTGCGCGGCGAACGAGAGCGACGAGAGCATATCCACCACCAGCGCCGCCTGCGCGCCCTGC
>VGTA01000465.1 GCA_016874875.1 Deltaproteobacteria bacterium
CGAGGGCGTCGAGCCAGCGCTCGTCGCCGGCGCCGAGCGCGCGCCCGAGCAGCCACTCCGCCGTGCGGCGCGCCACGCAGCGCGGCAGGCGCTCCCCCGTCACCTCGGCGAGGGCGAGCAGGCGCGGGCCCTGCTCCACGTTCACGGCGTGCTCGGGGCGGCGGAAGGTGTAGGCCTTGAGGGAGCCGAGGAAGGGCTCCTCGCTCCTGCTCAGGGTGCTCGTGAGGTAGTGGGCGCGGCACTCCGCCGTGCACCCCTGCCCGGTGCGCGCGCAGGTCACGCAGTCGGCGCGGGTGGCGGGGAAGGCGGCGGGGGGGAGGTAGGCGAAGCCCTGCTCCTTCCAGCGCCCCCAGTACGCGCCCGCCGGCTCAAGGAGCGCGTGGCAGTACTTGCACACGGCGCGCTCCTGCAGGTCGGGGTCGCGCTGGCTCTCCTCGTCAGGCACAGGAATCCCGCCGTCGGGCGGCTGGAAGGGGCTGCACAGGAAGGCGTCAAAGAAGCGGTTGGCGCGCGCGCGGTTCGTCTGAAAGCGCAGCAGGAACGTGGGGTGCGTGAGCACGCCCGCGTGCGCCCGCGACAGCGACAGCGCGCGCCACTCCCCCGCCGCCGAGAAGGGCAGGTCGGGGAGCGCGCTCGCCGGGAAGGGACTCGGCTCCGCCGTGTACTGCGTGACGCCGAGGTGGTGGCGCAGGAAGTGCGTGAGCGGCCCGTTGACGTAGAGGCGCTGCGCCGTGAACAGGTCGAGGTAGCCGCCCCCCTCCGCGAACACCCAGCGCACCAGCTGGCGCATCGACTCCGCGAGCGCCGTGAGGATGGCGGCGCGCGCCTCGTTGGTGGCGCACCAGCGCAGCTCAGGGCCGCAGCCGCACGCCGCGTCGTTCATGCCCTGCGCCGTGCCGCAGGAGGCGCCGGCGGGGCTGTAGAGGGCGTCCTGGGCGTCAAAGGCGCAGACCTTGATGGGGTTGGCGGGGTCCCAGTAGGGGCTCACCCACACCCAGCCCTCGAGGCTAGCGCCGTCCACCAGGCGCGTGACGGGGGCGCCGCTGGCGGTGAAGGTGGCGGGCTCGTCGAGGCACATCACGCGCCCGCCGCGGTAGGTCTGCGCCACGTTGTTGCGCCAGTGGATGTTCTGGGTGCGCCCGAGGACAGCGCGGTTGTTGTAGAGCTGGAGGTTGTTGAGGTTGCCCCAGAGGAGCGCCTCGTGGTGCCGCGTGACCTGCGCGGCGAAGCCCTCGTCGGCGATGAGCTCGTCGAGGTGCGCGTCGGTCACCCGCCCGCCGTCCGCGGCGAGGCGGGCGTAGTCGGCGGGGCTGGGGACCCGCCCGCGCAGGTCGAGGCTGAGGGCGCGGAGGAGGCGCGCGGGGCTGAGCTCAGCCTCGAGGGGCGCCTCCAGAGGCGCGTCGGCGGGCGCGTCGGCGGGCGCGTCGGCCGACTCGAGGGGCGCGAGGAGCGAGGCGGCCTCCTCGCACTGCGCGAGGGCGGGCGCCGCCGCGAAGAGCGCCGCCGCGAAGAGCGCCGCCGCCAAGAGCGCCGCCGCCAAGAGCGCCGCCGAGAGGTGCGCCGCGCGGGGGCCACGGGGGGGGGTACGGGTCACAGGCTCACTCCTGAAATCCGCCGAGGCGCCAGCCCTCCAGGCGCTCGATGAGCGCGTCGGAGAGGGGCGGGGCGCCGAGCGGCATGCTGCGCATGCGTGTCACGAAGAGGATGTCGTCGATGTGGAGGCGCCACTGGGCGGCGCCCCGGAGGTCGCGGGCGCCGGTGCCGCTGTGGCAGGCGGCGCAGCGCTCGGCGTGAATGACGGAGATGTCGCGCGACCACGTGGTGACGGGGGCCACCCGCAGGCGCAGCTCCGCGCGCGCCACCTCGCCATCGCGGTACTCCACCTCAGCATAGAGGGCGCGCTCGCCGGCGGTCAACTCTAGATTGGAGAGCGCGATGGAGACCGCGGCGGCGCCGGGAGCGAGGGGGAGCGCGCGGAGTCCCTCGCCCTCCGCAGGTCGGGCGGGCGCGTCCACCCACCACCACGCCGCCGCCGCCTCCGCGGGGTCATCGAGGGAGAGGGTGAGCGGGGTGGGCTCCTCGCGCAGGGCGCCCGGGCGCCCCGCCGACCAGCGCGCGGCGCGGCGGGCGCTGAGGGTGGCGAGGCCGCGCGCCCCCCAGAGGGCGAGGCCGCCGTCGGCGGCGGGCAGCAGGCCGCGCCAGCCGCCGGCCACCTCCGCGGAGAGCTCAGCGAGCGAGAGGCGCGCGCCGCCCGCGCCCGCGGGCTCCTCCACGCGCCACAGCGCCCCGCTCCCGAGGAGCCACGCCGCCCCGCCCCCCGCCGCCGCCCACACCGCCCGCGCCTCTAGGCGCGCCGCCGCCTCCACCGGCGCCCAGGGCTCCCCCGCGCGCCCCGCCCACAGCGCCCCCCCCCGCACCGCCCACAGCCAGCCCCCGCTCGCCGCGGGCGGCGCGTCGCTCTGCCAGGTGGGGTGAGTCCACAGCCTGCCCGCCGCCACCGCCGCCACCGCTCCCCCCCGCCCGGCCCCCGCCCAGGCCCACACCGCGCCGCGCGCCGCCTCCTCGGGCGCGTCGGCGGCGAGGGGGCCGGGGGGGCTCCAGAGCAGGAGGGCGGGGGCGGCGAGCGCCGAAGGCGCCTCGGCGCGCAGGTGGGTGAGGGCGCCGCCCTCCCAGCGCGACAGCCCGCGCGCCCCCCCCACCCACAGCGCCCCACCCCCCACGACGGCGGCGGTGAGGGGCGCCGCCTCGTCGCCGTGGGCGCGCCGGAGGGCGACGCTGAGGTCGGCGTGGCGCCACAGCGGGCGCGAGGTCGCCAGGGCCTCCGCGTCGAGCGTCGGCGCCCACAGCGCGTCGGAGGTGAGGAGCGCCGCCTCCCCCGTGGGGAGCGTGAGAGCGCGGAGCGGGAGACCGGCGGGGGCGCGCTCAAAGCGCAGTGGGCGCGTGCCCTCGCCCGGCCGCCAGCGCCCCACGCCCCGCGCCCCCCAGGTCAGCCACCCGCCCACCTCCTCGCCGCTGAGGGCGCGCCCGGCGAGGGGGGCGGCCTCCCAGACGTCCTCTCCCTCGATGAGCCAGGTGGGGCGCAGCCCCAGGCGGTCGGGCGCGGGCTCGTCGGGGGGGAGCGCGTCGGGCGCGGGCTCGTCGGGGGGGAGCGCGTCGGGCGCGGGCTCAAGGGGGGGCAGCGCGTCGGGCGCGCCCCCGCCCCCGCCCTGCGCCCCGCCCTGCGCCCCGCCCTGCGCCCCGCCCTGCGCCCCGCCCTGCGCCCCGCCCTGCGCCCCGCCCTGCCCGCCCTGCGCCCCATCCGCCTCAGCGCCCGCCTCAGCGCCCGCCTCAGCGCCCGCCTCAGCGCCCGCCTCAGCGCCCGCCTCAGCGCTCTGCGCCCTGCGCGCCTCTAGGCACCCCGAGAGCGCTAAAACGCTTGAGAGGGCGAGCGCTGGCAGCAGCGCGGCAGGCGGCGGCGCGCCTAGAGGTCGCGCGCGGGGCGCGGTCGAGGCGTGGGGCGCGGGTCGAGGCGTGTGAAGAGCAGGGGGTCTGGGGGTCATGTGCGTCATGGGGGCGGTGTCCACCTGCCGATGTGATTCGCCGAGAGGCGGCGTGTGATGGGGGGCGCTCAGCGCGCTCAGCGCAGCTCTCTCGATCGCTCCATCTGTGCCCAACAAAAACGCCCATAGCAAAGAAAAACGCCCCCGCGCCGCCCTCGCCCGCGCCTCCGCCCCGCGTGTCGCTTCTCTCTTGATTTTACCTGCCCCATGACCCCCTCTAGAGGCCGCGCCTCCCCCCGCCCCGCGACGCCGCCCCTCCCTCGGTGAGCCCCATGCCCCCCCAGCTCAGCCAATGCCCCCTCTGCAGAGCGCCGCGCCCGCTGAGCGCGGAGGGCGCCGTCGTCACCTGCGAGCGCCACCCCGACAGGCTGCTCTTGCCCAGCGAGCAGGTGGCGCTCCACGGCGACG
>VGTA01000466.1 GCA_016874875.1 Deltaproteobacteria bacterium
CACCGCCCACGCGAGTCCCGAGCCCACCGCATGACCCCCCCCCTCACCGCCGAGCTCGTCGGGCGCCTCGAGGCGCCGCTGCCCGTTGAGCGCTACCGCTTCAGCAACGGCCTCACGCTCCTCTACCACCCCGACCACGGCGCGCCCCTGCTGAGCTATCAGACCTGGGTGCCCGTGGGCAGCGCCGCGGAGCGCGAGGGGGAGACGGGGGTGGCGCACCTGTTCGAGCACCTGATGTTTAAGGCCACGCGCGCCCGCCCCGAGGGCGAGCTCGACCGCGCCCTCGAGCAGATCGGCGCCAGCGCCAACGCCGCCACTTGGCTCGACTGGACCTACTACTATGAGGACGCGCCGAGCGCGCACCTCGAGCTCATCGCCGACCTCGAGGCCGACCGCCTCGGCGGCTTGCTGCTCAGCCCCGAGCAGCTCGAGGCGGAGCGCAAGGTGGTGATGAACGAGCGGCGCGAGTGCGTGGAGGACGACCCCGACGGCCTGATGGACGAGCGCCTCTGGCGCCTCGCCTTTGGGGAGGGCCCCTACGGGCACCCCACCATCGGCTGGATGGACGACATCGCCCACCTCACCCTCGCCGGCTGCGAGGCGTTCTATCGGGCCCACTACGCCCCCAACCGCGTGGTCCTGGTGGTGTGCGGCGACGTGGAGCGCGAGCGCCTGCTGCGCGTGATCGGCGAGGCGTACGCGCACCTCGCGCCGCAGCCCCCGCCCCCCCCCGTGGAGCACGCCCCGCCCCCCCTCGCCGGCCCCCGCCGCGAGGCGCTGAGTCTGACGCTGCACGCCCCGCGCCTGAGCGTGGGCTTCGTGGCGCCGCCGGTCACGGCGCCGGAGTCGCTGGCCCTCGAGTGTCTCGACGAGCTGCTCAACCAGGGCGACTCGGCGCGCCTGCACCGCGCGCTGGTCCTAGAGCGCGAGTGGGCCACGGGCGTCTACTCCGCCACCCCGAGCTTCCAGGGCCACGGCCTCTATGAGCTCACGGCGGAGCTCATCCCCGGCGCGGACCCCGACGCCGCCCTCGCGGTCCTCCTCGACGCGCTCCGCGCCGTGGCGGAGGAGGGCCTCGCCCCCGGCGAGCTCGACAAGGTGAAGCGCCAGCGCGAGCTCGGCGCGTACCGCGGCCTGCAGACGCTCCAGCAGCGCGCGCAGCTCTTGGGCTTCTGGGAGGTGGTGTCGGGCGACTGCGCCGACGGCCTCCGCCGCGTCGACGCCCTCCTCGCCGTCACCGAGGGCGAGGTCCGCGCCGCCGCCGCCGCCCTCCTCGACCCCGCGCGCCGAGTGGTGGTGGTGGGGGTGCCGGACGAGTCCAACCCCGATGACCCCGATGACCTCGACGAGTCCGATGACCTGAACGAGTCCGATGACCTCGACGACTCCGATGACCTCGACGAGTCTTTGGATTAAAATCGTGTTGTATCTTAAGCACATCCTAAGAGGCTGCCACCTCACCGCGCCGCTCGCCGCCCTCCTCGCCGCGCCCCTCTGGACCTCCTGCGCCGACAGCCGCGCCCCCGCCCCTGAGGCCGGCGCGGGGGGCGCGGGGGCGCAGGCGCCCGCCCCCGACATGGGCCCCGCCCTCCCGCCCCCCACCCCCGCCGGCCTCGCTCTGCTCGCCCCCCCCAGCGGGGCGATCTTTGGGGCGCGGGAGGTGCAGGTGCGCGGCGCCCACCCCACCGCCGCGAGCGTCACCGTCAACGGCGTGGCGGCGCCTGTGCAGGGGGGGGCGTTTGAGGTGACGCTCACCCTCGACGAGGGCGCCCACGCCATCACCGCCGAGGCGCTCGGCGAGCGGGCGCGCGTGGATGTGATGGTGGACCTCACCGCCCCCACCATCTCTATCGACGCCCCCACCTACGGCGAGCACCTCGACTCCTCCCGCGTGTCGAGCGTGACGCTGTCGGCGAGCGCCGACGACGCCCTCAGCGGCGTGGCGCGCGCCACGGTCAACGGCGTGGAGGTGGCGGTGGAGCCCACGGGGGCGCTGCAGTACACCCTCGCGCCCACCTTCGGGCTCAACGTCCTGCGCGCGCGCGTCGAGGACCGCGCGGGGCACGCCGCGGAGGTGACGCGCAGCTTCCTCTACGGGCGCTTTAAGGACTGGAGCGCCCCCGTCAACCGCGGCGCCGCCGCCGCCGCCACCCCCTACGCCCTCGACGCCCTCGAGCAGACCATCGCGCGCGCCGCCGACAGCGGCCTCCTCGCCGACGCCATCCTCGGCGCCCTCGCCAACAACCCCAACGTGACCATCACCAGCGTTGAGCAGATGGGCCTCGTGGTGGACCTCGAGCCGCGCGACGGCTACCTCGCCGCCTCCCTGCGGGTCTTTGGGCTGCGCGTGCGCTTCGAGGCCCCCAGCTACGGCACCAGCGGCGATGTCTACGTGGACGCGGCGCTCTCGGCGGACCTGCGGTTCGCCCCCACGGCGAGCGGCGCGCTCGACGTGCGCGTGGAGTCGCCCCGCGTGGAGATCACGCAGCTCGACGTCCGCCTCAGCAACGCCCTCGCCGGGGCGGTGGTGAGCGTGCTCGAGGGGCTCCTCGAGGACCTCGCCGAGCAGGCGGTGCTCGCCGCCCTCGAGGAGTTCCTCGTGGGCGCCCTCATCGACCCGTCGCTCTTCCGCCCCACGGTGAGCGTGCTCGGCACCGAGCTGCAGCTGGCGCTGCTCGTGGAGGAGGTGAGCGTCACCCCCGACGGCGTGTCCCTCAGCGTGGGCTTTGGCATTGACTCCACCTCCGAGGCGCGCCAGGCGCCCGGCTACCTCTTTGACCCCAACACGAGCGCCCCCGAGCGCGTCCCCGCCATGATCTCGGCGTCGCTGCAGCGCAACACGCTGCACCTGCTCATGGGCCAGGCGTGGCGCGCGGGGCTGCTCGACGTGTCGCTCCTCGACCTCGTGGCGGAGCCCCCCGCCCCCCTCCGCGCCGCCGCCCTCGCCGGCTTCACCGGCGGCGCGCTCCTTGAGCGCATGGGGCCCACCGAGGTGGTGGGCGTGCGCCTGCGCCCCTCCCTGCCCCCCGTGGCGCGCTTTGAGCCCACCGACGACGAGGCGCTGCTCCTCGACGTCAACGACCTGCTGCTCGACCTCACCCTCCCCACCGGCGAGCCGTGGCTCACCCTCGGCCTCAACCTCACCACGCGCTCCGTCCCCGCCATCACCGCCAACGCGCTGGCCCTCCCCAGCACGCTCACCGCGGAGGTGTGGCCCGTGGCGACGCCGCTCTTCCCCGTGGACACGGCGCGCCTGATCGGGCTCCTCAAGCCGCTCCTCGAGACCCTCCCCACCCTCGCCGGCGCCGGCGCGGGGGCGGCGCCGCTCTTGGACTTCAGCGAGCTCGAGCTCTTTGGCGTGCAGCTCACGAGCGTGGGCATCCGCACCACGCCCGCCCCCAACGAGCACGCCCTCCTCGGGCTTCAGATTCTGCAGCCGTGAGCGCCCCCGCCCTCGACCTCCTCACGCTCGCCCCGCGCGCGCTGCGCCCGGCGGGGGGCGGCGTCCACGTGGTGAGCACGGGGCTGGCGGAGCAGCGCGCCCTCCAGCGCGCCCTCTACGGCGTGCCGCCCTCTACCCCCGAGGAGGAGGCGCGCGCCATCGACGCCGCCTGGCGCGCCGCGCTCGCCCGCGCCGGCGCCGCGCCCCTCGCGCTGCTCGGCGTCCCCTCCGACGTGGGCGCCGGCTTTACCCGCGGCGCCAACCTCGCCCCCGCCGCCCTGCGCGCCCGAATCGTGGCGGCGCACCCGGGGCACCCGCTGCTCAGCCCCTCGTGCGTGGACCTCGGCGACGTGCGCGTGGTGCCGCAGCTCCTCTCGGACGAGATGCTCAGCGAGGCGCAGCGCGCGCGGACGCGCGAGGCGCTCTACGGCGACGCGCGCGTCGACCTCCCGGTGAGTCCGCTCGACCTCTGCGCTCTCACCCTCGACGCC
>VGTA01000467.1 GCA_016874875.1 Deltaproteobacteria bacterium
CTCCACCGTGGTCATCGAGATGCCCTTCAACCAGCCCAGGCGCGTGGCGGAGGTGCTCCCCTTTGAGCTCGACGACGCGCTCCCCTTTGAGGTGGAGCAGGTGGTGTTCGCCGATCAGCTCGTGGGGGCGCGCGGCGAGGGGGGGGTGGAGGTGCTGGTGGCGTACGCCATGCGCGAGCGCTTTGAGGAGGTGCTCGCGGAGATGAGCACGCAGGGGCTCAACCCCAAGCTGCTCACGCTCTCGGGCCTCACATTTGGGCAGCTCGCCCCCGCCCCAGCCCCCGGGCAGGCGCTCGCCGTCCTCGACCTCGGGGCGCGGGGGGCGGAGTGGGCGATCCTCGATTCGTCGGGCGTCCGGCGGGTGCACCGCGTGGACGTGGGCGGCGAGGCGCTCACGCGCGCCATGAGCGAGCTCTACAGCATCGAGGAGGGGCGCGCCGAGGACCTCAAGCTGCGCGACCGCAACGTGCGCCTCCTCACCCCCGAGCAGCTCGCCGCCGTCCCCGAGCACCTGTCGGCGCAGGTGGGGCGCCTGCAGGCGCTGCTCGAGGGCGCGCTCGCGCCGGTCACGCAGGAGCTCGCGCGCTCGCTGGCGGCGGCGGAGGCGGCGCTGGGGGTGGAGGTGGGCGCGCTGGCGCTGGTGGGGGGGGCGGCGAGTCTCCCCGGCCTCGCCGCGCACCTCGAGGCGCGCCTCGGGCTCCGCGCGTCGCTGGCGGCGCCCCCCGCCGACCTCGAGGCGCTGTCGTCGGCGGTGGACCGCGGCGGCGCGCAGCGCGCGCACGTGGCGTACGCGATGGCGATGACGCTCGCCCGCCGCCTTGACCGCAAAACGGCCAACTTCCGCGCCGGCGCGTTTGCCTATCAGGGCGACTCCGACGCCCTGCGCGGGGCGTTCGTGTGGCTCTTTATGGCGCTCGCGCTCTCGGGCACCCTCCACGTGACGCGCCTGTCGGGGGAGGTGGACTCGCTGGCGAGGGAGGTGGCGGCGCTGCAGGAGGAGGGGCGCGCCCTCTCGCGCGCGCTCATGGGCGCGGAGCTTGAGCCCTCGGCGCTCAAGACGCGCGTGAAGGCGCAGCAGGCGGTGGCGGCGGACGTGCCGGAGGTGAGCGCCCTCGACACCCTCGGGGAGCTCAGCGAGGCGATCTCGCGCGAGGTGAGCGTGGAGCTCGACACGCTCAACGTGGCGCTCCCCCCCGGCGGGCGCGGGCGCATTGAGCTCATCGGCAAGGCGCGCGACGTGGCGGAGGTGAGCGCGGTGCAGGCCGCCCTCGAGGCGAGCAGCTGCTTCTCGTCTAAGGTCAAGAAGGACCAGGTGAGCAAGGCCGTGGACGGCAGAACCAAATTCCGCATCACCGCAGCGGCGAGCTGCAAGTAGCCAGTCGTTGGAGGCGCCTTATGTCTAGCAGCTCTCTGCTCTCCCTCGGCGATGGGGTGATGAGCACCCTCTCGGATCGCGAGAAGCTCTCCATCGGCCTCGTGGTCGTCCTGGTGCTCTGCACGGTGGTGTGGTTCGTGTCGAGCGCCCTCAGCGACGAGGCGGCGCTCCTGCGGGAGCAGCGCGACCTGCTCTCGGCGGACCTCGCCGAGGTGCGCGCCGCCTCGCCCGATTTCCTGCGCCGCAAGGAGCGCCTCGCCGCCTACGAGGAGCGACTCCTCAGCAACCAGCTCGACCTCAGCAAGATGATGGAGCGGGCGGCGCGCGACCAGGGCTTCAACATCGAGGACTTTAAGGAGAATCGCCGCGTCCTCGACGAGGAGCTCGCGGGCCCCAAGAAGGGCAAGAAGCAGGAGCGCAAGGCGCTGGTGGCGTACTCGCAGCAGGTCACGATTCGCACCGTGTCTCTCAAGCAGCTCGCCGCCTTCCTGCAGGCAGTGGAGGCGGACCCCGCGCCCGTGCGCGTCACGTCGCTCGAGGTGACGCCCTCCACGGGCGACCGCCAAGAGCTCCGCTCGGTGCGCCTCAGCGTCACCACCTACAAGCGCGAGAAGGACAACTGAGGTCTGTGATGAAGTTCTTGAAGCTCCTCTTAAAGTCCCTCGGCGTGCTGGCGCTTTTCGCGCTGCTGTCGCTGGTGTTCGTTTACCTCACCCTCGACCTCTCGCGCCTCGCCCCGCCCCTCGAGGCGCTCGGCGGGCAGCTGACGGGGGCCGAGGTGCGCCTGGCGGGCTTGGCGTGGCCGGCGCCCAACGCGCTCTCGCTCGAGCGCGTCACCCTCGAGTGGCCGCTCACGGCGGAGGAGCGCGACGCGGTGGAGGCGTTCCGCGAGGCCAAGCGCGCCGAGCGCGAGCGCCGCGAGGCGGGGGAGCCCGCCGACGCCAGCGCCGAGCCCCTCACCCCGCCGCCGCCGCCGCTCAAGGTGTGCCTCTCGGACGTGCGCGTGCGCGTGGACCTGTGGGCCGCGCTCGTGGACGGGGTGGGCGCGGGCGCCTTTGAGGGGCTCCTCTTTGGGTGCGAGGACGCGCCCGGGGCGATCGCGGAGGCGACGCAGCGGGTGCTGCGCGGCGAGCTGGAGTGGCGGCACGAGGGGGGGCTGTGGGCGCCCCTCACGCCGCAGGGCTCGGACCTCAAGGTGCGCGCGACGCTCTCGGAGTTCGCGCTGGCGGACGTGCCGTGGGTGCGCCGTGACCTCCCCCTCAAGGTGGACGGGGCGGTGAGCCTCGCCGTGGACCTCGAGGTGCCGCTCACCCGCCAGTGGGTGGCGCGCCTGCGCTCGGTGGAGGGGTCGGCGCGCCTCGACGCCACGGGCCTCCGTAACGAGAAGGGGCTGGTGGGGGCGTTTGAGGTGCCCAAGCTCTCGCTCGGGGAGGTGAAGGTGGAGCTGCGCGTGTCGAAGGGGCAGGTGGACGTGGAGCGCTTCACCACGCGCAGCGCGGACCTCAGCGGCGACGTCACGGGGAGCCTCGGGGTCCGCACCTCCCTGCGCAACCTCGACCTCAAGACGCACGTGGCGCTAGAGCTGTCGCCTGAGTTCGTGCAGAAGACGCCCGAGGTCAAGACGCTGGCGATGCTGCAGCGCCGCTTCTTTACCCCCGACGGGCAGGGCTATAAGGTGGGGGTGGAGCTGGCGGGGTCGCTGGCGCGCCCGCGCGCCACCCCGCGCGAGTTTAGCCCCTACAGCAAGTCGGGGCGCGCGCAGCAGCGCGAGCGGAAGCCCGCCGCCAAGCCCGCCAAGCCCGCCAAGCCCGCCAAGCCCGCCAAGCCCGCCGCCAAGCCCGCCGCCAAGCCCGCCGCCGACTCCGCCGCCGACTCCGCCGACTCCCCCTCGCCCTCGGAGGGCCCCGAGGCGGAGGGGGCTGAGGGGCAGGCGCTGAAGGGGGTCAAGGGGGGCGCCGCGCTGCGCCGCAAGATGAGCAAGGGGGTCAAGGGCGAGTCCGAGGCGGCCCCGTCGCCCTTTGAGCCCTCCGCCCCCGCCGAGGGCCCCGACCCCGCCGCCGGCGCCCTCGGGGCGCAGGAGGCCGGGCAGGGGGCGGGGCAGGGGGCGGCCCCGGAGGTCGCCCCGGAGGCCGCAGGGGATTCCGCGGTGGACCCCGAGCTCACGGGCGGGGCGGCGGCGCAGGGGGCGGGGGAGGGGGGCTGAGGGCGGGGGGCGGGAGGGGCGCGGGGGCGAGCGAGTTGGGGAGGGGGCGTGGGGTTGATATGATCTGTGCCCTTGACGCTCGCGCGCCGCGCGGCGCGGAATAAGGGCGTCGCCCCTCCTCGTCTTGAGCGCCCGCGCCGCGCCGCGCCGCGCTCCGCTGCCCCCACTGGAGCTGTATGACCGCTCTCGCTCGCGCCCCCCGCGCCCCCCGCTCACCCGCGCTCCCCGCGCGGGCGCGCCGCCCTAACGCCCGCGCCGTCCCCCGCGCCCTCGCCCGCGCCCTCGCCCTCGCCCTCGCCCTCGCCCTCGCCCTCGCCCTCGGGGGCGCTCCGGCGCGCGCG
>VGTA01000468.1 GCA_016874875.1 Deltaproteobacteria bacterium
GACCCCCGCCCCGACCCCCGCCCTCCCCCCTCTCCGCCCCATCTCGCCCCTCAGCCCTCACCTCGACGACGCCGCGCGCGAGCTCCTGCTCGGCGTCGCTTACGAGCAGCTCGTCCGCTTTGGCGAGCGCCCGGGGTACGAGGGACGCGCCGTGGAGACGCTCTCGAGGGCGCTCGCGCGGGTCGCGCCGGGGGCTCTAGGCGCAGAGAGCGAGGCGCTGGTCGCGCAGGGGCACCTGTCCCTCTTCAGGGTCATGACCCACGTGGGAGATCACGAGAGAGCGCTCTCCTCGATACGCCACTTTGTTCAGTACACCCCCAGCGACCTCCTCGCGCGCTTTGACGAGGCGCTCACCCTCGCCCGCCTCGGGCGCCTCGAGGAGAGCGCGGGGCGCCTTGAGGGACTCCTGGCGCGGGCGCCTGACCACCGGCGCGCCCTCGGCGAGCTGGGCAACGCGCGCCTCTCGCTCGGGGCGGTCGACGAGGCGGCGCGCCTCTACCTCAAGGCCGACGCCCTCGCCCCTCACGTCATGGGCGCCGCCCTCAACCTCGCCGCCCTCGAGGAGGCGCGCGGGGCGCGGGCGGCGGCGCGCCGCTGGGCGCTCGAGGCGCGCCGCCGCGACGGAGTCAGCCCGCTGCCCCCCCTGCGCCTCGCCCTCCTCGCCCTCGGCGACGGCGACGCGCGCGCGGCGGGCGGGTGGGCGGCGGAGGCGCTCGCGCGCGCCCTGTCGCCCGCCGCGCGCGCCGACGCGCTCGCCGTAGCGCTCGAGGTCGCCCTCGCGCGCGGTGACACCGCGGGCGCGCTGGGGCACGCGCGCGCCCTCCACGCCCTCGCCGCTCCCCCCTCGCCGCTGGCGGCGGCGCTCCCCGCGCGCCTGTTGGCGTCGCTTGAGGAGCTGATCGGGGCGCTGGAGGGGCGCCTGGGGCGCGCGGCGCCCGCGCCCCCCCCTGCGCCGTGAGGGGCGCGCGGTGGCTCGCGGCGCTCCCCTTGGCCGCGTGCGCGGGCTACGAGTGGGGCGCGGAGGCGCGGGGCGCGGGGGCGGGGGCGGGGGGGCTGCCGGTCGAGGACCTCACGGGCGCCCCGGGGCTGGCGAGCGCCCTCGTGCGCGCCGCGCCCTACGCCCTCGCCGCCTGCCCGCCCGTGGTGGGCGCGCGCCTAGCGTGGGGCGCGCCGGACGCCGAGCCCCTCGGCGCCGCCGACGCCGCCGCGCCCCTGCGTGCGCCCCCGCCGCGCCCCGAGGCGCTCACGCTCACGCTCCGCTTCGCGGCGGGGGCGCCGGTGTGGGCGGAGGTGGTGGCGCCGCGCCTCGACGCCCCCCTCGGCGCGCACCCCTCCACGGCGGAGGAGGGGCTCGGGGGGGCGGGGGCCCTCGACGGGCTCGTCGCCCTCCTCGCGCGCAAGGCGGGTGACGCGTGCGCCCTGAGGCGCTAGTCTCCCTGAGGCGCGCGACACGCGCGCGCCGCACGGGCGGGCTCGAGGTGCGTGTTCGCGCGCGCCTCGCCACCCCCCTGCCCTCCCTCCCTCGATCCTGTGAGTCAACCGCACCGTGAGCAAAGCAGACCCCCTCGACAAGAAGCTCAGCGGCGCGCGCGCCCCGATCTATCTGCTGCACGGCGACGAGGACAGCCTCTCGCGCCAGTACGCCCAGTGGCTCCGCGCGCGCGCCCTCGAGGGCGCCATCGAGGACTTCAACCTCGACCGCTGGAGCGCCCACGACGGCGGCTTTGACGTGGGGCGCGTGGTGGCGGCGGCGCGCACCCCGCCGATGATGGCGGACCGCCGCGTGGTGTGGGTGCAGGGCGCGGAGGCGCTCAACGCCCTCCCCAAGGAGCGCCTCGAGGAGCTCTTGGCGTACGTGGCGCAGCCGGAGCCTGAGACGCTCTTGATTCTCGAGGGCGCCAAGCCCCTCGACAAGAAGCGCGCCCTCTGGAAGGCGCTCACGCAGAAGGGCGCCGCCGTGGAGATCGTGGAGAGCGAGGCGCTCAAGGGCGACGCCCTCGCCCGCTGGGCGCGCGAGGCGGCGGCGGCGCTCGGCATGCGCCTTGAGGATGAGGCGCTCGCGCTCCTGCAGGAGTCGGCGCAGGACGCCCTCGACCCCCTGCGCGACGCCCTCCAGAAGCTCAAGCTCTACATCGGTGACCGCGCGGCGGTGACGGCGGAGGACGTGCGCAGCCTGCTGCCGGAGGCGGGCCTGCAGGCGGAGATCTGGGACATCGCCGACCTCGTGATGGCGCGCAACCAGGCGCGCGCCCTGGAGGTGGCGCAGGGCCTCCTCTCCGCGGCGCCCTCGGAGGGGGAGCGGGCGCGCCTGTGCATCCTGATCCACGTGCTGCTCGCCAAGCGCGTGCAGTCAACCCTGGTGGCGCGCGTCTTTAAGGCGCTCGACCGGGGGGAGGGGGAGCTGGCGGCGTTCGCGGGCATGCACCCGTTCGGGGCCAAGAAGCTCATGCAGTCCATCGGGCGCGTGCCCTACTCGCAGGGGCAGCTGGCGCAGGCCACGCGCCTCCTCCTGCGCGCGGAGCTGGAGCTCAAGGGCTCGCAGGTGCCCAACGAGCTGGTCCTCGAGCGCCTCTTGCTCGACATCTGCCTCTTGGGACCCGCGGCCGGGGCGTGAGGGGCGCGTCAGCGCCTGTATTTGACGGAGCAGCCGTAGGGCTTGGTCTCGGTGACGGCGGGGCGCTTGCCCTCCTTGAGCGCCTTGAGCGCCTCGGCGACGTAGTTGGTGGCGCCCGCGCCACCCTCGCGGTCGCCGTACGGGTCGTCGTCGATGGCGCCCTTGTAGGCGAGCGCGCCCGCGGCGTCGATCACGAACATGTGCGGCGTGGTGCGGGCGCCGTAGCGCGCGCCCACGTCGCCGCTCGGGTCGTTGAGCGTGGCGTGCGCCCCCGCCCCCTTGGGCCACTCCGCCTCGGTCCACTGGCCGTTCTCCTCGTGGGTGGCGAAGTGGCTGCTGTGGATGGTGAGCCACACGACGTCGGGGTGGGCGGCGGCGGTCTGGGTCATGGTCTTGGCGGCGTAGTGGCGCACCACGAAGGGGCAGGTGGGGTTGGTCCACTCTAGGACGACGACCTTGCCCTTGTAGCTCGAGAGCGTGTGCGCGCGCCCCGTGTGGTCGGTGAGGGTGAAGTCGGGGGCGGGGGCGCCGATGGCGGGGGCGCCGATGGCGGGGGCGCCGATGGCGGGGGCGGCGGGGGCGGGCGGCTCGGCATGAGCGCTGAGGGGGCTGAGGCTGAGGGCGCTGAGGGCGCTGAGGGCGCTGAGGGCGCTGAGGGCGCTGAGGGCGCGGGGGAGGAGGGGGCGCATAGGGGAGGCTCCTGGGTGTGGGGGTTAGCTGAGGAGAGTCTTGATGCGGTCGCTGAGCTGCATGGCCCTGCCGAACCACGTCAGCCAGCGCTCCTGCGTCTGCGGGAGGCGGGCGTTGATCAGGAGGCGGAGGAGGCCCTGCGCCCACTCGCTCATCTGGAGGAGCTGGCGGGCGCGCTCTAGACTAAAGGGGCGCGCGGCGGCGGGGAGGGCCTCGAGGGTCTCGATGAGGGCGCTGAGGGTGGTGCGCGCCTCCTCGATCAGCGACCACTCTCGCCGCCGGAGCACCTCCACGATCACGGGCCACACGTCGAGGTTGGCCTCATAGGGGGCGTGGTGCCGCGTGTCCGTCTGGCGCACCAGCTGGTAGCTCATCAGGTCGCCGATGGCCTGGTTCACCAGCGCCTTGCTCACGCCGAGGGCGCTGGCCACGCTGCTCTGCGCGCGCGGGCGCCCGCTCAGGGCCAGGTAGGCCCACACGCGTCCGTGGATGGATTTGAAGCCCCAGTGCTCAATGAAGCGCCCGCACGCCTCGCACACGGCGACCGCCTGAGCGTTCAGCGCGGGGTCGGGGGGGGGGGGGGGGGGGGGCCGCTCAGCGCTCGGGGGGCCCG
>VGTA01000469.1 GCA_016874875.1 Deltaproteobacteria bacterium
GGCGCTGAGCTCGGCGACCCCAGCTGCCTGTGGCAGATCGGCAGCCCTAACCCCTCCCCCGCGCCCGGCTTTGTGGCCACCAAGCCCTACGACGCCAACGACTACCCCCGCGAGCCGGAGCCCCCGGTGGGCGGCGAGCCGGAGCCCCCGGTGGGCGGCGAGCCGGAGCCCCCGGTGGGCGGCGAGCCGGAGCCCCCGGTGGGCGGCGAGCCGGAGCCCCCGGTGGACGGCGAGCCGGAGCCCCCGGTGGACGGCGAGCCGGAGCCCCCGGTGGGCGGCGGGCAGGAGCCCCCGGTGGGCGGCGAGCCGGAGCCCCCGGTGGACGGCGAGCCGGAGCCCCCCGCCGGCGGCGCCCCCGCCACGCCCCCCGCGGACGAGGGGGATACCCCTGACGGCTCCGTGGGCGCCGCCGTGGAGGACGAGGGCTGCGCCACGCGCGGCGGGCGCGCCCCCTGGCTGCTGCTGCCCCTCCTCGCGCTCGCCTGGCGCCGCCGGGCAGCCTGAGCTCCCCTCAGCGCGCCCCCGCAGCAGCGCGCCCCCTCCGCCCGCCCCCTCAGCGCGCCCAGTCCCGCGTCTCCACCAGCGGCCCGTCAAAGGCGCCGCCGAGACTCAGCCCGCCGAGGGCGCGCAGGCACTCCGCGCGCCCGTAGGCGGTGAGGGCGCGCCCGAGCGGACCCGGTGCGCCCTCCACGCAGAGCTCCACGAGGTCGCCGCGCGCGAACTCGCCGTCCGCGCTCAGCAGGTGCGCCAGCGACGCCGCCTCGCCCGCGCACAGCCGCGCGCCCCCCTCCTGCGTGAGCGTGAGGCGCCCGCTGAGGGGCCAGCGCGCCTTGAGCGCCTCGGCGGGACTCAGCGGGGCGACGAAGAGGGTGCCGTCGAGGGCGGCGGGGGCGCGCAGCGGCTCGGCGTTGTGGAGGAGGTCGAGCAGCGGCGCGCGCCCGTGGGCGATCACCACCGACACGCCCGCGCGCGTAGCGAC
Organism: Deltaproteobacteria bacterium; assembly: GCA_016874875.1. Lineage (GTDB taxonomy): Bacteria > Myxococcota_A > Bradymonadia > UBA7976 > VGTA01 > VGTA01. The sequence continues at coordinate 980 of VGTA01000469.1, forward strand.
GCGCGCCGCCTCCACCTTGGTCCGCATGCCGCCCACGCCCCACCCGTCGCCCCCCGCCTCGCCGGCGAACGACTCCACCGCCGCGATGTCGCCCACGAGCGGCACGCGCCGCGCGCTGGAGTCGCGCTCGGGGTTGCCGGTGTAGAGCCCGTCCACCTGCGTGTAGATGACCAGCAGGTCGGCGCCCACCACCCGCGCCACGTGGGCGGCGAGGGTGTCGTTGTCGCCGATCTTGATCTCCTCGGTGGCCACGGTGTCGTTCTCGTTGCCGATCGCCACCGCCCCGAGGCGCTCGAGGGCGCGCAGGGCGCGGCGGGCGTTGAAGAAGCGCAGGGGCTCCTCCACGTCGCTGCGCGTGAGGAGAAACTGCGCCACGGGGAGGGGGCGCGGCAGCGCGGCGAACGCCTCCGCCCAGCGGCGCATGAGGAGCGGCTGCCCCACGGCGGCGAGCGCCTGCGCGGCGGAGAGCTCGGCGGGGCGCTCGGCGAGGTGGAGCGCGAGGCGCCCCTGCGCGATGGCGCCGCTCGACACCAGCGTCACCGACACGCCCGCCTCGTGCGCCGCGTGCACCTGCGCCGCGAGGCGCTCAAAGGGGCGCGGCCCGAGGGGCCCTTGAGGGGTGAGGAGCGCGCTGCCGACCTTGACGACGACTCGCCTCCTCATCGACGCCTCAGTTCGCCGTGACGGCGATCGTGTAGGCGCCCGTGGAGGCGCCGTTGTAGCTGTCGACGAACAGGTAGACGGTCTGGCCGGCGGTGAGGGTGAGCGCGATGCTGCTGTTGATGTTGTCGTTCATGCCGTCGATGTCGTCGTTGCAGGCGGCCTCGAAGCGGGGGGCGTCGTAGCCGCAGTGGGTGCGCGCGAACACGACGGGGTCCACCGTGTCGCCCGCGCCGGTCACGGTCACGGTGTAGGCGCCCGCCGCGTCGGCGGTGAGCGAGTAGACATCCACCTTGCCGCCGCCGCCGCACGAGGCGCCGTCGAGGTCGAGGGTGGACATGCTGTTGTTGCCGCTGGCGGTCAGCATGGAGGCGTTGAGGTCGGTGACGGCGTAGTCCATGGGGCAGGTGGTCACGAGGTCGCCCTCGGCGGTGCACACGTTGGCAGCGCACACCGAGGCCACGCAGAGGTTGAGCGCCTCGAGGCGGTCGCAGGCCTCGCCCAACGCCACGGAGGGCAGATCGGTGCTGACCGTGACGGTGAGGGGGTCGCTGGTGAGGCCGAGCTGGTCCACGGCGGTCAGCACGACGCTGGCGGGGGCGGGGGCGTCCGCGGGCCACGCGGTGCTGAGGGTGGCGACGAAGTTGGCGCCGTCGGCGACCACCGTGAAGGGGAAGTCGAAGTCCTGCTCAAACATGTTGGCGCCCATGACGTCGAGGATCGAGATGCGGACAAAGTCGATGTCGGGGCCGCCCTCGGTGGCGTCGGAGCCCTCGACGCGGAAGCCCAGGCTCTTGGCGGCGTCGTTGTAGTAGACGGCGCCGGCGGTGAGGGTGGGGGGGAGGGCCACGGTGCAGACGCCCTCAGCGCTCATCTCCGGGGTGAGGCAGATGGTGCCCGCGGCGCAGACGTTGAAGCCGTCGAGCAGCGAGCAGGCGACGCCGGCCTCGAGGTAGGTGGGCGCGGCGAAGGTGAGCTCCACCTCGTCGCTCTCGAGGCCGCGCGCGTCCACCACGTAGACGCGCGCCCCGGTGGCGCCCGCGAAGGTCGCGTCGCCGGCGCCGCCCACGACGCCGCTGAACATCTCGCCGCTGAAGGTGATGGAGCCGAGCTCCTCAAAGTCCACCTCGTAGGGGCCCTCCTCCTGCGCGCCCACCAGCGTGAAGCCGAGGGCGACCACGTCGCCGTCCACGTCCGCGCCCTCGACGCGGAAGCCGATGGTGTAGGTGGCGGGGTCAAAGGCGCCCTCCGCCGTGGCGAGGGTGGGGGCGTTGGCCATGATTTTGGTGGCGGTCAGCACGAACTCGGCGCCCTCGGCGCCCTCCTCCGTGTTGAACGAGTCCACCACCACGAACACCGTCTCGTTGGCATCGAGGCTGACGCTGACCTTGCTCTGCACCTCGCCGACGTTAAAGTCGCCGAAATCGTCGTTGCAGGCGAGCTCGCTCTCGGCGTCCTCGCAGGTGGCGCGGACGTAGAGCACGGAGTCGAGCCCAAAGGAGTCGGCGGTGGAGAGCTCGTAGAGCCCCGCCTCGGGGGCCGTGAAGCTGAGCACGACGTCCTCGGCGTTCATCGACTCGGGGCTCGAGCAGGAGCCCTGCACGTCGTCGCCGCTGAGGGCGCCGGAGGCGCGGAAGGAGCCGTCGGCTTGGGCGATGAGGGTGAAGGGGCTGTCGCAGGTGCCCTCCCCCGTCATCGCGCTCGCGCCGCCGTCGGTGCCCGCGTCGGTGCCCGCGTCGGCGCCGCCGTCGGCGCCCGCGTCGGTGCCCGCGCTGACGCCGGCGGTGGTGCCGGCGGAGACGCCGGCGGTGGTGCCGGCGGAGGCGCCAGCGGAGGCGCCGGCGTCGGCGCCTGCGGTGGTGCCAGCCTCGCCCTCGTCGGCGACGTTGGCGGGGCAGCCACTGACGACGAGCGAGACGGAGGCGAGGAGGAGGAGCTGCTTGAGAGCTACGCTCATGGGGTCCTGCTTTCGTAGGAGGTCTTTGAACGGGAGTTGTTCGCGACGAACAGTAGGGGAAGCGTCCCCCGACGCGCAAGCCTGAAAGCGCGCCTCGGCCCGCTAGCGCCTCTCTCCCGCGGCGCGGCGGGGCGCGGCGGGGCGCGGCGGGGCGCGGCGGGGCGCGGCGGGGCGCGGCGGGGCGCGGCGGGGCTACCAGGCGCGGTAGGCGGCGTCGCGCGCGGTGAGCGCGTGGCCCGCGAGCGGCGTGAGGCGCAGGGCGCGGAGGGGGACGCGCCCGGCGCGGGGGTCGTGGGCGGGGGGACTCAGGGGCGTCGGGG
>VGTA01000470.1 GCA_016874875.1 Deltaproteobacteria bacterium
GTCGTTTTGGCTGACGCAGCCCTCGTCGGGGAAGGAGCACGTGAACTTGTGGGGACCGGCCGTCAAGCAGACCGCGCCCCCCACGCAGGTGAGGTTCACGCCGTTGACGATGTCGCCGCACTCTCGAGTGCTACAGGTGCCAAAGGCAGAGAGGCAGGCGCGCTCGGTGCCCGGGCAGTCGCTGAGGGTGGCGCAGGCGAGCGCTACGCAGGCGCCGCCCTCGCAGACGAGGCCCCGGTTGCAGTCCTCGTCGTTGATGCAGACGGCTGACTTTAAATCATCCTCATCGATATATCGCAAACACCCCCAATTTGACAACAAAAACACAATTAATATTAATTCATTTTTAACATTTTGTCTTAGATAAGTTGATATTGGCATGATTCAGACCTGTCGCGCACACATGATATCGGCGCGGTTTATTGAGTGAGTCAGTATGGGCATCTTGCTGAGGCTTGAGGCGACTCGGAGAGACGCCCGATTTGTCCTCCGCGCGCGCCCACCCCGCCCCCCCGCCCACTCCGCCCCCGTCACCCCTAGAAGGGAGGAGAGGCCCCCCGACGCGAGGGCGAGCGGGCAGGCGAGCAGGCAGGCGAGCAGGCGGGTAGCACCGGAGAGGCGCGAGCGGGTGAGCGCGCGCGAGGGCTGGGGCGAGCGCCCAAGGGCTCGCGCGCAGGGCGACGCGCAGGGCGACGCGGGTGGCTGCTCTTGCGCCATTTAGACCTCCTCAGACAAGACCTGTTGACAGGCTGAGGAGACTGTGAGGGAGGATGGCGCCTATTAGAAATAAGTATAACTACTCAAAATGATCATCGATTCTAAAATGAGTACTTATACTCACTCTATCTGCGCTAATAAGCATTCTTTTTTTAGAATCTTAATTAATTTAAATCGAATCAAATAACCCTCAATCAGCCTAGATGAGCATGTGAGGTAGAAGGCGTGAGCCCAGCCCGCCCCCAAGAGGCGCCTTTATTTGACGCAACGGTCTCACCAACCCCCTCATGAAGCCCCCCTCCACCCCCCCCACCCCCTCACCCCGCGAGTCTCCCCCATGCGACGCATCTTCTGCACCCAGCTCACCCCCGACCCCGCCCACAACATCGAGCTCCTCGACGTCGCCTCCCCGCGCCCCCGCGACGCCGAGGTCCTCATCCACGTCCTCGCCCGCCCCATCAACCCCGCCGACCTGCTGCTCCTCACCGGGCGCCACGTCTACACCCCCGCGCTCCCCGCCCCCGTGGGCATCGAGGGGGCGGGCGTGGTGATCGAGGCGGGGGCGGGGGCGGGCGTGGCGGTGGGGACGCGCGTGGCGCTCCCCTTCGGCGGCACCTGGACGGAGCAGCTCACCCTGCCCGCCGACGTGGTGGTGCCCCTCCCCGACGACCTCCCCCTCGAGCAGGGCGCCATGCTGTGCGTCAACCCCATGACCGCCGCCGGCCTCCTTGAGGGGCTGCGCGAGGGCGACCACGTGCTCCTCAACGCCGCCACCTCCGCCCTCGGGCGCATGACCCTCGCCCTCGGCGCGCGGCGCGGGCTGCGGATGGTGGCGGCGGCGCGGCGCCTCGACGAGGCTGACGCGCTGCGCGCCGCCGGCGCCTGCGCAGTGCTGCGCGACGACGACGACCTCCCCCGCGCCCTCCGCGCCGCCGTGGGCGACGTCCCCGTCCGCCGCGCCCTCGACGCCGTGGCGGGGCAGGCCACCGCGCGCCTCTTTGAGTGCGTGGGGGAGGGCGGCGAGCTGCTGGTCTACGGCCTCCTCAGCGACAACCACGCCCTCCTGCCCGCCGCGCAGCTCGTGTTTCGCGACGTCACCGTCCGCGGCTACTCACGCCTCCGCAGCTACGCCGCCCTCCCCCCCGCCCGCCGCCAGGCCCTCGGCGCCGAGGTGGTGGAGGCGATGCGGGGCGGGCTCCTCACCTCCGCCGTGGAGGCGCGCTACCCGCTCGCGGAGGCGGCGGCGGCGCTCCGCCACCACGCGCGCCCCGACCGGCGCGGCAAGGTGCTCCTCACCTCCGAGGGGCCCTGAGGGCGCCCCCGCCCCCCCGACCCCTCAGGGGCAGCCCGCCACCGACAGCGTCGCCGTGTAGTCGTTGGCGGCGCCCGCGAAGCCATAGACCCGCGCGTAGGACACCCCCCCGCCCGCCGACGTGAAGCTCACGCGCTCCTGATTCGTCAAGCCCCGCGACGCCTCCTGCGCCCCCTCCGGCGTCTGCACCTCGAGGTCGAGGTCGCCCTCCGAGTGCACAAAGTCCACCGTCAGCGTCGCCGCGCCCCCCGCGCACACCTCAAACGAGAACCAGCCGTCCACGCCGGACTGCGCCGAGAGCGGCCCAAACGCGCCCACCGGCAACACCGCCGCCGTCTCGCGCGTGGGGCTACAGCCGCTCACCGCCGCGCGCAGCTCATAGGCGTTGGCGGCGCCGCTGAAGCCGTAGACGCGCACATAGAGGACGCCCGCCGCCGTGGGCGCGAGCCCCACGCGCTCGGAGTCGCCGAAGCCCAGCGACGACGCGAGGAGGGACCCCTGCGCGTCAAACAGCTGCATGTCCAGGTCCCCCGCCGCGTGCGAGAACGAGAGCTGCGCGTCGAGGGCGCCGCCGGCGCACGTGGTGAACGAGTACCACTCGTCTAACCCGCTCTCCACCCGCTCCCCCGCGTAGCGCCCGGCGCGCGCCGGGCGCGCCTGCTCGCGCGTGCGGTTACAGTCGATCACGTCGAGCGTGAGGCGATAGGTGTTGGAGGCGCCACTGAAGCCATAGACGCGCACATAGAGCGTCTGCTCCGCGGCGGTGGTGTAGGTGACGCGCTCGGAGTCGGTGAGTCCGTTCGACGTCACGAGCGGCGAGGAGGCGTCGAGGAGCTGCAGGTCCACGTCCCCGAGGGCGTGAGTGAACGAGACGCGCGCGTCGAGCGTGCCCCCAGCGCACACGCGCACCGACGCCCAGTCCTCGTCCCCGGGCCCCACCGCCCGCCCCTCATAGACCCCGGGGCTCAGCGCGACGGCGGCGTCGCGCGGGTTGGGGGGGGGCGGCGGCGGGCAGCCCGCCTCATCGGAGCCGTCGGCGCACTGCGGCGCCCCGTCACACACGGCGCTCTGCGGCACCTGCTGCCCGCTCGCGCAGCGGAAGGGGCAGCCCGCCTCATCGGAGCCGTCGGCGCACTGCGGCGCCCCGTCGCACACGGCGCTCTGCGGCACCTGCTGACCGCTCGCGCAGCGGAAGGGGCAGCCCGCCTCATCGGAGCGGTCGGCGCACTGCGGCGCCCCGTCGCACACGGCGCTCTGCGGCACCTGCTGACCGCTCGCGCAGCGGAAGGGGCAGCCCGCCTCATCGGAGCGGTCGGCGCACTGCGGCACCCCGTCGCAGATCCCCACGCCGATAAAGGTCAGGTCGGCGCACAGCGCGCAGCGCTCCCGCGAGAGGCGCTCGAGGCGCGACCCCCCCGGCAGCGCGTCGCAGGCGGCGGCCGCGGCGGCGATCGAGGCGCCGCAGGCGTCCACGGCGCTCTGCTCGCACGGCGCGCGGCGGACGCAGTCGGCGAACGTCTCGTAGAGGCCCTCGACGCAGGTCACGAACGCCCCCATCTCCTCCACCTCCGCCGCCGTGGCGTTGGCCGCGAGGCAGGATTCGTAGGCGACGGGGTAGTCCGGCGTCACGCCCGCGCAGCCGGCGGGGAGGCCGCAGGCCTGGCAGCTCGCGTCGTTGAGTCCGCCCGCGGCGTCCTGCAGCCCAGCGAGTCGCTCGCCGAGCGTGGGCGGGGGGGGCGGCGGCTCGGCGCCGGCGGGGGGCGGCTCGACGCCGGCGGGGGGCGGCTCGACGCCGGCGGGGGGCGGCTCGACGCCGGCGGGGGGCGGCTCGACGCCGGCGGGGGGCGGCTCGACGCCGGCGGGGGGCGGCTCGACGCCGGCGGGGG
>VGTA01000471.1 GCA_016874875.1 Deltaproteobacteria bacterium
CACAGCCAGCGCTCGGGCGGCGCGCCGTCCGCCGCGAGGGCGAGGCGCGGGAGGGGCGCGCAGAGGGCGGCGCAGAGGGCGGCGCGGAGGGCGGCGCGGAGGGCGGCGCGGGGGGCGGCGCGTGGCGGGGCGAGGAGCGCGGGGCGCGGGGCGCGAGGCGAGAGGCGCATGGAGACTCCTCGGCGCAGGGCGCGTGACGGCGGTAGGTCAGAGCAGCGTGAGCGTGGGCTTAGGCGTGAGCCCCAAGGGCGAGCGCCTTGTGATTTTAGAGGATTCTAGAAGGTAGAGCGATCTTTGTGAGCGCAACCAGCTCAAAACACTTACACTTCAGACCCCTGAGCGGCTATGCTTGAGGGCACGCCCTCCCCCGCCCCAATGGAGACGCCCCATGAGCACGCAGAGTCCGCTCCCCCCCACGAGCCAACGCCCACAGCTCGTCTCGCGCTTTGACATCAGCCAGCCTCTCGGACGCGCCGAGGGATCGCGCGCCGACGTGGAGCGGCGGAGCGGCATCGGCGTCGAGAGTCCCGCCACGCAGGTGGCGCAGCGCGCCCGCGAGGCGCAGGACCTCCGCTTCCCCTTCGAGAGCGGCCTGTCGCGCTTCCGCGGCGCGGTGCAGGGGCGCGAGGTGGGGGGGGTGCGCGCCGGTCAGGAGATCTCGCGGCTGCCGGGGCAGGTCCTGCCCTTTAGCCCCGCCGCCCCCAGCGGCGCCGTCTCCTCTCTGAGCCCCGCCGAGGCCGCCGCGGTAGGCCTCACGCGCCCCGCCCTCCTGGGGGAGACTCAGGCGGGCGCGGAGGCGGGCGCGGAGGCGGACGCGGAGGCGGGCGCGGAGGCGGGCGCGGAGGCGGGCGCCGAGGAGCGCCCCGGGCGCCGCGCCGACGAGGCCCCCAACGCCCCCAAGGACCCCAGCGGCGAGCCCCTCTCCCGCGCCGACGCGCGGCAGGTGCAGGAGCTCAAGCGCCGCGACGCCGAGGTCCGCGCCCACGAGCAGGCGCACCTCACCGCCGCCGGCGGGCACGCGCGCGGCGGCGTTAAGCTCAGCTACACCACGGGTCCCGACGGGCGGCGCTACGCCACCGATGGCTCGGTGAGCGTGGACCTCAGCGCGGAGCGGACCCCCGAGGCCACCATCAGCAAGATGCAGGTGGTGCGCCGCGCCGCCCTCGCCCCCGTTAGCCCCTCAAGCGCCGACCGCGCAGTGGCCGCCGCCGCCTCACAGAAGGAGCAGGAGGCGCGCGCGCAGCTGGCGGAGGAGCGCCGCGCGGAGCAGCGCGCGCTGGCAGAGCAGGTGCGCGACGGCGGTGAGCGGGCGCGCGCGGCGGAGGGGAGCCGCGCGGCGTCGTCGGTGGAGCCCAACGAGGGTGCCGAGAGTTTCGCCGGGGCGCAGGCGATCCCCGCGCAGCCCGACGCCGCCCCTAAGGCCCCTAAGGGCGCCTCCGATGTCCGCAGCTTTGAGGTGGGCCCCGTCGCCTCCCTCGCCGCCCCGAGCGACATCGCCCGCCCCGTGGGCGCCTCGAGCGCGCCCCGCTCTTCGACGGGGGCGGGGGGGCAGCGCGAGCGCGCGCCGGCGCAGGGCGCGCGGGGCGCGGCCCGCGACGAGGTCGCGGCGGAGAGCGCCCCGCCGGCGGAGACGCGGGACGCCTGAGGCCGCGGGGGAGGGCGCGGGGCGGGGGCGCGGGGTGGGCGCGGGGTGGGCGCGGGGTGGGCGGGGAGGGCAGGTGGGGGGGGGAATCCTTCGGCGAGGGAATACCCCCCTCGGCGCGCGCCGTTCACGCATCGCCTCTCGCGCGCGGTTGATATAGTCACTATAGCCGCTATAGCCGCTATAGCCGCTATAGCCGCTATCATATCCGCTCTCGTCACGCGAGGCCCTCAGCGGCGCCGCTGAACTCACCCCCACCCCCGCTCAGGAGACGCACATGGGCACCCCCCTCCTCTCTCCGCCCTCCCCGACCCCTCCCGCCGCCGCCGCGCCCGCCTCGAGCGTGGCGCGCGCCAAGCTGCGCCTCCCCTCCGCGCCCCCCGAGGGCGGGGCGCGGGGGGCGCGCTGCTTTGAGGTGCGCTGGAGCGCTCAGGAGGCGCATGAGGCGCTGCCTCCCCCCTCGGTGGCGCACCACGTGATCATCGTGGACCGCTCGAGCTCCATGGCGGAGGTGCTCCCCGACCTCAAGCACACCCTCAAGAAGCTCCTCGTGCTCGACGAGTTTCGCGATGCGCGCCTCCGAGTCTCGCTCCTGTCGTACGCCTCGGCGGGGGACCTCACCGTCCACTGCGCGCGCGAGGAGGTGCGCGACATCATGCGCGCCGATTCCCCAGCCGCCGCCTCCCTCGACGCGCTGCGCGCGTGGGGGCGCACCAGCCCCTCGCAGGCGGTGGAGGCCGCCCTCGCGCTCGTCCATGACGACGAGGTGACGGCGATCTCTCTGCACTCCGATGGCTTCGCCGACGACCCCGGCTACGCGCAGGAGCGCGCGCGCCTCGAGGCGCTCGTGTCGTCCCTCGCGGCGCGCCCTGCCACCTTCAACACCATCGCGCACTCCGCCACCTGCGACGTGGCGCTCTTGTCGTCTCTCGCCCACCGCGGCTCCGGCGTCTGCGCGGTGGCGGAGGACATCCAGGCCCTCTACGCCGCCCTCCACGACACCCGCGCCCTCGTGAGCCGCGCCGCCCTCCCCCCGCTCCCCGTCACGGGGGAGGGCGTGTGGGCGCTGCGCTCCTCGGCGGACGCCAAGGTGGTGTGCGGGGAGGGGGCGCGGGTGGTGCGCGGGCTGAGCGCGGGCGGGGCGCGGGTGCTCGTGCGCCTCGTGCCGCTCACGGAGGAGGCGTTCGCCGCGCTCGACGCCGAGGAGCTCTCGCCCACGAGCGCGCGCGGGCGAGAGGCGCTGCTCTCTTACGCGCGCGCCTGCCTCGCCCTCGGGCGCCTGAGTCTCGCCAAGCAGGCGCTCCACGCCGCGCGCGACGCGGCGCTCCTGCGCGACCACCGCCGCGCCCTCACCCCCGGCGCGCTCGCCGCGCTCGCCCACGACCTCGACGCCGCCCTGCTCGCCGGCGACCTCGGCGCTCGCCCCCTCGCCCCGCCCGCCGCGCCCGCGGCGAGCGTCCTTGAGGTGATGGAGGCGCTCAACGCCCACGCCGCCGACGCCCACGTCGCCCTCGACGCCCTCAGCGCCTCCTACCCGCGCCGCACCCTCCGCATGACGCCGGGCACGCGCGCGGAGGATGGCGCGCTCGTGGCGCCGGAGTACGCGGAGCGCCCCGCGCCGGGCGCCCTGCGACTCCACGGCGTGGAGCTCAGCCGCGTGAGCGCCAACCTCAACCTCCTCTTCTCATCCCCCGTGGCGCTCGTGGACGCCCGCGGGGAGGAGCTGCGGGCGGTGGCGGGGGTGCCCCTCGGCGACCTGCGCCGCTTTCGGAGCTACAGCGTGGTCTCCGACGGGCTGCTCAACGTCCCCGCCCTCCACCTGCGGGTGGGCAGCGAGGCGCTCTTTGAGGCCCTCGTGGGGCTCGGCGCGCTGCGCGGCGTGGGGGAGGGCGAGGCGCTCGACCCCGCGCGCCTCTACACCGTTGACCTCGCCGGTCGCCCCCTCGCCCCCCCCCCGCGCCCCTGGCTCCCCCCGGGGCTCTTTGGGCGCCTAGCGCGCGGCAGGGCGCTCGTGAGCGCCCTCGACGCCCTGCGCGCGGGGCGCGCCGCCGCCCTCTCGCCGGAGCAGGTGGCGGCGCTGCGCGCCGTGGGGGTGAGCGAGCGCCTGTTCGTCAACCTGCCTCAGACCCCCGCCTACCCCAGCCTCGAGGAGGCGCGGCTCGACGGGCGCGTGGACGTGATGATGCGCTACGTGGTGCAGCTCGGCGACGATGAGGTCACGGCGCTCTCGCGCCTGCCGAGCGCCAACGCCTTCCTCAAGGGGCAGTACGCG
>VGTA01000472.1 GCA_016874875.1 Deltaproteobacteria bacterium
GCGCCCTCAGCGCTCGCGCCCTCGCCCTCGCCCTCGCCCTCGCCCTCGCCCTGCCGCGCCCCGCCGCCGCATTTGACTACCTCGAGCACCTCTACGTCACCGACGTCGCCTGCGACGAGGCGCGGGCGTGGCTCCTCGCGGAGGGGGAGGGCCCCCTAGACGACGCCCTCGGCGCGCGCCTCCTCGCGCTCTCGCTCGCGTGCCCCGCCCACGCGCTCGACGCTGACCCCGCCGCCCCCTACTGCGCTGGCGGCTATAAGCGAGCACGCGCGCTGCTCACGGCGCACCGCGCGCCGCTCCACGAGACGGGCGACTACCCGCTCACCCTCGGCGACCTCGCCGCCGCCCCCGACCACCTCGGCGAGCTCGGGGCGGTGCGGGGGCTGCCGCGGGCGTCGGCGGAGGGGCTCCTCTCGCTCGCCCTCGGCTGGCTGAGCGCCGAGGACGGGGGCGTGGACGGAATCCTAGAGGACGTGGCGGAGGACGCCTGCGAGGGCGCGCCCCTCGCCGACTGGCGCGGCGCCACCGAGGACCTGCGCGCGGCGTCGGCGGCGCGGGCGGCGGCGCGCCCCCCCTCGCCCGACGCCCTCCCCCCCACTCAGCGCGCCCCGCTCGCGCGCGCGCCGCTGCGGCGCGGCCCCTCCGACCCCGCGGGCGCCTACTCATTCGACAACCCCCACTACCTCGACCTGGTGTTCCGCAACCACCACCACTTTGGCGCGCGCGCCTACAGCGCTTGGCTCGGCCTGCACGACGCCGCCCTCGCCGTGGCGTCGCGCCCCTGCGAGGAGACGCTCGTGGTCACCGACGACCTCCTTGAGCGCCTCGCCCCGGACGCCGCGCGCCTCACGGGCGAGGGGCAGCGCGCGCGGGTCTGCGCGGGGCTCACGGGCCTCATCGCGGAGCGGCTCGTGGGGCTGGCGGGGCTCGCCCCCGCCCTGCACGCGCGCCTCGCCGCGCGCACGCCGGGCCTCGCCCCCCGCCCCGCCCCTGCCCTCGCCGCCCGCGTCCGCGACGCCCTCCTCGGGCTGCTCTTGGAGGCCGAGGGCCTCCACTTCCTAGAGGACATGTACGCCGGCGGGCACATGCGCACGATCCGCACCCGCGGCGGGCTCATGGAGGCGCGCTACGACCACGACTCCGACAACCGCGACGGCGTGAGCGCCACCCTGCAGACCCACGCCCACAGCCACGCCCTCGTCGCCTACGGCGACGGCTTCCTCCTCGGCTTTGGGCCGCGCCCGAGCCACGAGGGCGCCCCCGCGGCGCGCAAGGCGCGCGAGCAGGCCGCGCGCGCCGCCCTCAGCGCGCAGCGGCGCGCGCTCGGCCTCGCCGTCACCGCCTCCCTCGTGGACTGGGCGCACGGCGGGCTCCTGTACGCCCCCGAGGGCGCGCGCGGCGCCCCCCCCGGCGCCGCTCCCCCCGGCGCCGCCCCCCACTGGAGCGCCCGCGCGCTGGTGGAGGGGGCGCTCCCCACGCGCCCCGCGCTCATGGAGGGCGAGGAGGACCTCGCGCCGGCGCCGCGCTACCTCGGGCGCGCCAACCTCCCCGTCCCCCCCCCGCCCTTCTCGTATGAGGTCCTCTCGAGTCGCGCGGGGTTTGACGTGGCGGGGCGCGGGCTGCGCTTTGGGCTCCAGCTCGCCCTCGCCGACACCCTCGGCACCTTCGCCACCTGGCTCAAGAGCTACCGCCTCGGCCTCAACGCCGACCTCGGCGACGCCGGCCGCGACCGCTGGGGGCTCGACCTCGGCTACGCCTTCCACTGGCGCTGGGCGGCGCGCTTCACCCTCGACGCCGGCCTCCTCGCCTCCACGGGCTGGCGCGCCCTCGGGAGCCCCGGCGGCGCCGTGTGGCAGGTGGGACTCAGCCCCTACGCGGGCTTCTCGCTGCTCCCAGAGGGGTGGATCAAGGCCCCCCTCGAGGCGAGCGTCTCGTACCAGCTCCCCCTCACCTTCTATGACGGCGCGCGGGGCTTCCCGGGGGCGCGGCTCCTGGAGGGGCACATGCTGATGGTGTCGCTGGGGTTGGCGTTTATGCGCTGACCGGGGGCGCTGGCGCGCTCAGGGCAGCTCGAGGCAGAGCAGGCGCGCGCCCATGTCGCCGTGCACCACGATCGAGTGCGCCTCAGGGCGGAGGGTGTGCGCGGCGGCGCTCACCGTGGACGAGGCGGCGCCGGTGGCGTCGGTGCGGAGGTTGGGCCAGAGCTCGTTGGCCTCCTCCAGCATCCCGGCGGGGTTGATGAGGTAGTGCCCGCCGCCGTTGGCCACGGCGCAGGAGTCGGTGTGGAGGTGGACGTTGTAGCTGGCGTTGGGGGCGAGCCCCGTGGCGTTGAGCGTGACGGAGGAGGAGCCGTCGAGGGCGAGGGTGAGCGCGGCGTCCGCCATCACGCCGCCCACGCCCTGCGCGGCGGCGGCGGGCAGGACGTTGAGGGCGCCGCTGGGGCGAGTCACGGGAGCGTAGGTGACGCGCGTGAGGTCCGCGCACGCCACCTTGGGCGCGCCGCTGGCGGTGGCGCGGTGCACCACCACCGACTGCGCGTCCGAGCGGAGGCGGTGCGGCGTGCTCACCGTGGCGGTGGCGGAGCCGTCGGCGGCGATGGCGCCGAGGGCGGGCCACACCTCGTTGCTCGCGATCACCTCCGCCACCGTGGGGTCCACCTTGTAGTGCCCGCCCGCGAGGTTGACGCCGCAGGGGAGGGCGTGCACGTGCAGGTTGTACTGCGCGGCGGGGTCGAGGCCGGTGAGGCGGAGCGTGACCTCGGAGCCGGCGTCGCTCACGGAGGCGGTCGCCGCGCCCGCGATCGTCTGGTCGCCCGCCTCCGCCGCCGCGTAGGGCACCACGGCGCCCTCAAAGGACGCGGCGCCGCTGGCGGGGGTGAGGTTGGCGCAGCTCATCTTGGTGCCGTCGGCGGGGTTGTGAATCACCACCGACATCGCGTCCCCGCGGAGGAGGCCCGCCGCGCGCACGCTCGCGCGCCCGGCGCCGTTGGCGTTGGTGGTGAAGGCGGGCCACACCTCGTTGGCCTCCACCGTCTCCGCCACCGCGGGGTCGAGCTTGTAGTGGGGGCCCGCCGCCCCGAGCTCGCAGGGGAGCGCGTGCACGTGCACGGCGTAGGAGGTGCTGGGGAGGAGCCCATACGCGTACACCTCCGCGTCGGTCACGCCCTCCTCAAGGCGCCGCGTGAGCTGCGCGAGCCCCCGCACCGCGTCGCCCGCCGGCGAGAGGGGCGCGAAGCGCCCATAGACCACCGCCGCCTTGGGCGCGGGGGGCGCGGGGGGCACGCACACCGCCTCGCCGCGCGCGTGCGCGCAGTGGACGGCGGGGTCGCCGGCGGCGGCGCCGAGGTGGTACTCGTAGCAGGCCTGCGTGGCGCCCTCGGTGTCGCCGGCGGCGCCGGCGGGGGCGGCGTTGAACCAGTCGTCGCAGGGGACCGCGCCCGCCCACGCGCCGCAGGTGGCCTCGTACCGCTCACAGAATGTCATGGGGGTGGCGCCGCCCTGCGCGCCGCCTTGCTCACCGCCCTGCGCGCCGCCCTGCTCACCGCCCTGCGCGCCGCCCTGCGCGCCGCCCTGCGCGCCGCCCTGCGCGCCGCCCTGCGCGCCGCCCTGCGCGCCGCCCTGCGCGCCGCCCTGCGCGCCGCCCTGCTCGCCGCCCTGCGCGCCGCCCTGCTCGCCGCCCTGCTCGCCGCCCTGCGCGCCGCCCTGCGCGCCGCCCTGCGCGCCGCCCTGCGCGCCGCCCTGCGCGCCGCCCTGCGCGCCCGCGCTCACGCCGGCCACGGGGGAGGGCTTCTTGTCATCATCGTCGCACGCCGCCACGCACAGGGCGAGGGCGAGGAGGCTGGCGTGGCGGGGGAGGTTGGCGTGGCGGGGGAGGAGGGGGTGGCGGGGGGGGTGGGCGCGGC
>VGTA01000473.1 GCA_016874875.1 Deltaproteobacteria bacterium
GGGGGGGGGGGGGGGGGGGGGGGGGGGGGGGGGGGGGGGGGGGGGGGGGGGGGGGGGGGGGGTGGGCTGCAAGTGGGAGTCCCCTGTGCGGGCGGCGTGTGTAGCAGCCGCGCTCCAGGTGTGCTATTCTAGCACTGTCGCCCATGCCCCGCGATTCTCTCCGCGCCTCTCCGCGCGCCGCGGCGTCCTCTGAGCGAATGAGCGAATCCCCCCACAGCGCGCGGCGCGGAAGGTGCCCCCATGCAGCGGCCTGACGACGCCTCCCTCGACCCCGCCTCGCGCGCGCCCGCCGCCGCCCCGCCCGGTGAGGCGCTCACGCCTAGCGTCCTCTGCGAGCGCCTGAGCGCCTCCTGGGCGGCCGAGGCGTGGTGGGGGCGGCGCTGGGAGGCGCGCGCCTGGCGCCGCGGCCTCGCGCGCGCCCTCGAGGCCCTCGCCCCCGCGCTGCAGCCCCTCTCGCCCCTCGCCCCCCTCGCCCCTGAGGCCCTCGCCGCCCTCCAGGGCCCCCTCGCGGAGCCCCTGCGCGCCGCCACCGCCCTCGCCCTCTACGGCGCGAGCGACGAGGGCCTGCGCCGCCGCCTCTATGAGGAGCTCGACCTCTCGGCGGCGGCGGAGGGGGCGTGGCGGGGCGCGCTCGCCGCCGCCGCCCGCGCCCCCGCAGGGCAGGGGGCGCTCGACGCCGCCGCCCGCGACGCGCGGGGCGCCCCCTGCCCCCTCACGCGCGCCGCCCTGGCGCTGGTCGCCGCCGCCCCCCTCCCCGCGCGCGCCCCAGGCGCCGAGGGGGAGGCGCCCCGCGCGGGGGGGCCGCTGGCGCTCGCGGAGGCGCTGGGGGCGTGGCGCGAGGGCGCCGAGGGCGCGCCGCTCGACGCCCCGCCCCCGCTCGCCGACACCGCCTACGCGCTCCTGCTGCCGCTGGCGGCGCGGTGCGCGCGGGGGGCGTGGGAGGAGGCGGCGGCGCTCGCCGCGCGCGCTGAGGCGCTCGCCGCGCCCCTCGCCGCGCCCCTCGCCGCGCCCCTCGCCGCGCTCGCGCGCGACCTGCTCGCCCGCCGCCCCGCCGCCTCGCCCGCCGCCGCCCCGCCGGCGCGCCCCGCCTCGCCCCCGCGCCCCGCCGCCGAGGACCCGCTCCCGGCCCACGCCCCCGGCGCCCCTCTCGCCCCGCGCCCCGCCGCCGCCGGCGAGCCGCTCGGCGTCTGGCGCCTCGACGGGCTCCTCAGCCCCCTCCCCACCTGCTACACCTGGCGCGCGGGGCGGCGGCGCGGCTCGCTCTACAAGGAGGGCGCGCTGCAGTGGCGCCTCCTCGCCCCCGAGCAGGAGCCCGACGCCTACGCCCCCCTCTCGGGCGCCCACTCCCCCGGCGCGCCGCCCATGGGGGAGCAGGGCCCCCTCAGCGGCACGCCCCTCGCCGCGCAGCTCGCGGACCTCGCGGCGCGCCCCGTGGAGGGCGTCGCGCCGCTGCTCGACTGGGGCTGGGATGAGGGGCGCGCGCAGCTCTATGTGGTGGAGGAGCGCCTCCCCGGCCCCAGCCTCCTCGAGGCGCACCAGGCGCGCCCCCTCACGGTCGGGCAGCTGCTCGGGGTGGCGCGCGCCCTCCTCGCCGCCCTCGCCGCCCTGCACGCGCGGGGCTACGCGCACGGCAACCTCAAGCCCGAGGCGGCGCTGTGGTCGGGGCGCGGGTGGCTCCTGAGCCTCCCCCACCTCTCGCCCACGCTCCCCCCGGGCGGGCGCCCGGCGGCGCGCGCGCGCGGCGTGTGGTTCACCGCCCCCGAGCGCCTCTCGCGCGCCCCCGCGCCCCCGGGCGCGCTCGCGGCGGCCGACCTCTACGCCTTTGGGCGCCTGCTCGAGGAGCTGCGCGGCGCGGGGCTGGCCGGGGCGCGCCCCGAGCAGGAGGAGCTCCTCGACGACCTGATCTGCTCGCTCACGGACCCCGCCCCCGCCCGCCGGGGCGACGCGGCGGGGTGGCTGGCGGCCTGGGGCGCGCCCCCGCGCCGCCTGCGCTGCCGAGGGGGCGGCGGCGAGGCGCGCGAGGCGCGCGCGCGGGACCTCGGCCGCCTCGTGGCGCTCGACGACCGCGGCGACTCCCGCTCGCTGGAGGTGGACGAGGGGGACGACCCCGCCCGCCCCCGCTGGGCGCCCTGGTGGCAGAGCGCCGCGCTGCGCCCCCTCGCCCTCGCGGCGCTCGACGACGCGCCGCCGCGCCCCCTCGAGGAGGCCCTGCGCGGGGAGCGCGCCGCCGCGCCCTACCTGAGTCTGTGGCGCCCCGCCGCCCTCCCAGAGCTCAGCTTCCGCCTCGTCCCCCCCGGCGCCTCCCGCCTCAACCCCGCCTACGGCTGCGCCGGGCCGCTGTGGGCGCTCACCACGCCCGTGACGCGCGCGGCGTGGGAGCGGCTGATGGGGGCGCGCGCGGGGCTCACGGGGGTCCCCGGCGCGCCGGCGGAGTCGATCACGTGGCGGGAGGCGGCGGAGCTGTGCAACGCGCTGAGCGCGCTCCTCGGCCTGCCCCCCGCCTACGCGCTCGCCCCCCCTGCCCCCCCCGCCCCCCTCCCCGGCGCCGCCCCCGCCCCCGCCCCCGTGCGCGGCCTCGGCGAGCGGGATCGCACGCTCCTGCCGCTGGACGACGCGAGCGTGGACGGCGTCACGCTGCTCCCCGGCGCCCGAGGCGCGCGCCTGCCGATGGTGGCGGAGTGGGTGTATATGGCGCTGGCGGGGGGCGAGGGCCCCTACGCCGGCGAGGCGGCGCCGCACGCGGGCGTCTACGGCGCCGAGGCGGCGCAGGGGATGATCGGGGCGGCGGGGGCGCGCCCCGCCAACGCCTGGGGGCTGCACGACGCCTGCGGGCTGGTGTGGGAGTGGGCGCACCCCGACGGCGCCTGCAGCGTCTCCGACCGCGGCGCCCCGATCTGCGGGGGCGGCTGGCTCGACCCCGCCGCCGAGTGCCGCGCCAGCACGGTGAAGCGGCGCAACCCGCGCGAGCGCTCCTTTGAGCAGGGGCTGCGGGTGGTGATTCCGGCGGGCGGCGCCCCGGCTAGCCCCTGAGGGCGCTCACGAGCGCCGGGAGCGCCACCTCGGAGGCCTCCCCCACCCACGAGACCTCCTTGAGGTCCTCGTCGTCGTCCATGGGGCTCGGGTCGATGGCCCACACGGGCGCGCCGCGCTCCTCGGCGTGGTAGAGGGCGCTGGCGGTGATGCCCACGGCGAAGGAGGTCCCCACGAACAAGAACAGGTCCCCGCGCTTCTGCGCCGCCTCCGCCTCGTCGTAGCGGTAGCTCTGGTGCTGTGAGTAGCTCTCGTCGAACCACAGCACGTGAGGGCGGATCAGGTCGCCGCAGACCGGGCAGCGCGGGAGGTCCTGCGCGTCGCCGCTCGCCATGAGCGGCGCGAGGTCAAAGTCGCTGAGCGGGAGCGTGCCGCCCGGCTCGGCGTTGGGGCAGGTCCGGGCGCGCGAGGCGCACCGCACGAGCTGGGCGCTGCCGTGGACCTCGATGGTCTTTGAGCCCGCGGCGATGTGGAGCCCGTCGACGTTCTGGGTGATGAGCGTGAGGGTGCGCCCCTCCCCCTCCGCCCACGCCGCGAGGTCGACGAGCGCGCGGTGGCCGGCGTTGGGCGCGGCGCTGGTCGTCTTGGCGAAGCGGTCGAGGTACCAGCGCCACGACTCCACGGGGTGGGCGCGGAAGTAGCTGTAGGTGCCCATCTCGGTGATGGAGGTCTCCCAGATGGCGTTGGCGGCGCGGCGGAAGGGCGTGATGCCGCTGGCGACGCTGATGCCGGCGCCGGTGATGACGATGATGTTTTGGGTGTGGGGGGCTCGCAGGAGCTTGAGGAGGGCGTCGCGCCCAGGTTGGTCGATGGTGGTGCTGTCCATGGTGCGTGTCCGTGCCCTTTGTTTTTATATGGTGTGCTGCGG
>VGTA01000474.1 GCA_016874875.1 Deltaproteobacteria bacterium
CAGTGCGGGCTCATCCAAAACAGCGACCAGCGCGCCTACTGCCGCGCCCTCGTCGACGGCTCGTCGTCGCAGTGCGGGCTGATCCAGAGCAGCGACCTCCGCAGCCAGTGCCGCGCCGAGGCGGGGGGCGGGGGCGGGGGCGGGGGGGGCTCGTCGCAGTGCGGGCTGATTCAGGACAGCGACGCGCGGGCCCTCTGCCGCGCCAAGGCGGAGCGGTCGTCGTCGCAGTGCGGGCTCATCCAAAACAGCGACCAGCGCGCCTACTGCCGCGCCCTCGTCGACGGCTCGTCGTCGCAGTGCGGACTCATCCAGAGCGGCGACCTCCGCAGCCAGTGCCGGGCGGAGGTGCGCTGAGGAGGGCGCCGCGCGCGCTCACTCCCACCGCAGCGTGTAGCTCGCCCGCGCGTCCAAGAACCCGTCCACCTGCACCAGCACCGCGGCGGGGGCGGGGAGGGTGAAGGAGAGCACCTCGGGGCTGCCCTCGGTGGCGGCGGCGCCGAGGAGGGCGCCGGTGTCGGCGCGGTAGGCGGCGAGGTCGAGGTCGCCGCCGCCCGCGCCGCCCCCCGCGACCGTGAGCGTGAGGCGGCGGGCGCCGGCGGGGGCGTTGAGGGTGAGCCAGTCCTCGGTGTAGGCGCAGATCACGCCCTCCGCGCTCGCCGCCGCCCAGTCGAGGGGCGTGGCGCTGGTGGGGCCCTCGTTGGCGCGGTCGTCGTCGTCTAGGCAGGCGCCGAGGACGGTGAAGGGGGCGCGGAGGATGTTGTTGCCGGGGCGGATGTCGGGCAGGCGGCGGAGGGGGTCGAGCTCCACGAGCAGCTGCTGCGCGCCCTCGAGGGCGGCGGCGGGCACCGTGAGGCGCTGGCGCACCTCCACCACGCCGGCGCCCTCCACCCGCGGCAGGGTCTGCTCGGCGAGCACGAGGTCGTCGCTCGTGGGGCGGGCGTCGGCGGAGAGCGAGAAGCGCACGAGCACGCCGGCGGCGGCGTCGCCGCGCAGGTTGCGCACGGCGAGGCGGGCGAGCAGCTCGTCGCCGGGGCCCGCCACGGTGGACGTGAGCACCAGGTCGCTCGCCGCGAGGTCCACGCCGCTCACGCCGCTCACGGTGAGCGTGTAGGGGGCGGGGGCGTCCTGGGCGGTGGGGCGGACGCGCAGGCGGTGCACGCCCGTGAGGGCCGCCTCGTGGGCGATTCGCCGCTGACTCGACTCGATGAGGCGCTCGTCGGGGTCAAAGAGCGACAGCTCCACGCCGCCGATGCCCGCGTCCACCTGGAAGCTCACGGCGTTGCCCGCGGGCACGCTCACGCGGAACCAGTCCTCGCCGCCGGGGCACACCACGAGGTCGTGGCTCCCGTCGGGGACCGGCGCGGCCTCGGCGGCGGCGCCGTTGGGCTCAAAGCCGTCATCGCCGCAGCTCCCCGACGCGCCCACCTCGAGGGTGAGGGCGTAGCGCGTGGCCACGTTCACCTCGTCGGAGGGGTTGAGGTGCACGCGCAGCAGGTAGTCGGCGGCGGCGGGGGCGCGGAAGACCTCCACGCGCTCCGTGCCCTGCAGCCCCTCGCTGCGGTCGAGCAGCGTGGCGCCGTCGGCGGCGTAGAGGGCGAGGTCGAGGTCGCCCTCGCGGGCGCTGAAGGTGATCTGCGCGCCGAGCGCCTCCCCCGCCTCAAGGCGCACCCTGTACCAGTCGTCGTCGCCGTCACAGGCGTAGAGGTCGGCGTAGGAGCCCGCCGCGAGGTCGGCGGCGCGGGCGGCGAGCCCCCCCTGCTCGTGGGGGCTGCCGTTGGGCTCGTAGGGGTCGGCGGTGCAGGCGCGCGCCTCGTCCACGCGCAGCGGCGCCGCCGCCCACCACCAGCCGTCCTCGTCGGCGCCCGCCGGGGCGCCCTCGTCGCGCGCCACGAGGTAGTAGAGGCCGTCGCTGAGGCCGGCGGGGAGCGTGAGGCGCCCCGCGAGCTCCACCGCCGCGCCCGCGCCCACGCTCGGCGCGTCGAGGGCGCCGAGCGCGGCCACCTCGGCGGCGCCCGGGGAGGGGCCCTCGGCGAGCGACACGCGCACGCGCCGCGCCGGCGCCCCCTGCGCGCCCACGTTGGTGAGCAGGAGCGAGAGCTCCACCGGCGACTCCGACTCCACGACGGCGGGGCGAGCGGCGAGGGCGCTCAGGCGGAGGTCGGCGGCGGCGGGGCGGGGGGCGAGGCGCACCTCGAGGCCGTAGCCGAGGCGCGCGCCGCCGCCCGTGACGCCGTAGAGGGCGCGGCGGGCGGCGGGGCGCGGGGGGTCAAAGAAGGCCAGGGCGCCCCCGCGCCGCTCGGCGGCGAGCTGCGGCTGCCCGCCCGCGTCGGCGAGGGTGAGGGTGGGGGTGCCCTCGTCGGGGGTGAAGCGCAGGCGCACCTCGAGGGTGGCGTCGGCGGGCACCTGCGTGGCGAACCAGTCCTGCGCGTCGCAGGCGCCGAGGGCGTCGTAGGAGCCCTCGGCGAGCAGGGCGGCCTGCCCGGCGGCGTCGTTGTCCTCGTAGGCGTCCTCGGCGCAGCCGCCGGTGGCGCCGGTGACGGCGAAGGGGTCGGAGAGGAGCTGGTTGTTGGTGGTGGAGAGCTCGCCGCTGAGGCGGGCGCGGGGGTCGAGGGTGGCCACGAGGCGCCACGCGCTCACCTGCTGGTCGAGGTCGAGGGGGAGGTCGAGGCGCAGCGGCACGGCGCGCTCCTCCCCGCCGGCGAGGCTGTCGAGGGTGAGGGTGAGGAGCGCGCGGTCGTCGGCGTCGGCGCGGGCGTCGTCGCTGATCTGCACGAGCAGCTCCACGGCGCCCGTGGGGTCGTCGCCGAGGTTGGACACCGTGAGCGTGGCCTCGAGCGCCTCGCCCGCCGCCGCCGTGGAGGCGCTGAGGGCGAGGGCGCGCGCGGCGGGGTCAAAGCTCGGCTCGCCGCCGAGGGTGAGCTCGCTCGGGAGGCTGCGGCGGTTGTTGGTGGGGTTGACGTCGCCGGTGGCGTTGGTGGGGTCGAGCTCCGTCTGCAGGCGGTAGGCGCCCTCGGGCACGCGGCGCGAGACGGGGAGCTCAAAGGGCACCTCGCGCGACTCGCCGGCGGCGAGGGGGGCGAGGTTGATCGAGGGGAGCTGCACAGGGGAGCCCCCCGCCACGGGGAGGGCGTTGAAGCGCACCACAAACAGGCGCCCCACGGCGGCGTCGCCCCGATTCTGCACCGTGAGCGCGCCCGTGAGGAGCTGCCCCCAGTACACGCGCCCCTCGGCGGCCACCGCCTCGCTCACGGAGAGCGCCGTGGTCACCAGGTCCACGCCGCTCACCTGCCCCGGCGCCACCACCTCAAAGGGCACGCCGCTGGCGCGCTCGTTGTTGTCCTCGCGGCGCTCGAGAATCCCATCGGCGGGGTCCACCACCGCCAAGAAGCGATAGACGCCGGGGGGGAGGTCGGCGGGGAGGTCGACGAGCAGGTCGCGGGTCACGCGCCCCCCGGGCCCCACCGCCTCCGCCGCGCCGCGGTCCACGAGCAGGTCGCCCTCGTCGAGCAGCGCGTCTTGGCTCAAGAACAGCGCGTAGGGGGTGTCGATGACGGGGCGGTCGCCGGTGTTGGAGAAGCAGAGCTGCGCGCTCAGCTGCTCGCCCTGCGGCAGGGCGGGGCGCTGGCCGGCCTCGAGCAGCGCGAACGCGGGCACCTCCACCCCGCACACCTGCAGGTCGGGGCCGGTCTCCATGGGGTTGCGGACGCGCAGCGCCACGGGGGAGAGGGCGAGGTTGTCGTCGCGGGCGGGGTCGCCGGTGGCGCCCTCGTCATCGGCGTAGACGCCGATGTAGTAGTCCCCCGAGGCGACGTCGGCGGGGAGCGTGACGCTGAGCGTCTCGGCGGCGACGCCGGGCTGCGCGCCGGCGGGGTGGGGAGGCGCGCGATGAC
>VGTA01000475.1 GCA_016874875.1 Deltaproteobacteria bacterium
CCGCCAAGGGGGGCGCCGCCAAGGGGGGCGCCGTCAAGGGGCGGGGCGCCAAGGGGCGGGGGGGCGCCAAGGGGGGGGGCGCTCAGGGGCGGGCGCGGGGGGGGGCGCCGCAGGGGGGGGACCACTCCGCGTGGGTCTGGGTGGGGCTCAAGACGCTCGGCGGGGAGACGGCGTGGCGCACGCTGAAGGTGAGCGAGGTGCGGGGGGGGCGCTCCTTTGAGGGCCTCGGGGCGCGGGTGCGGGTGGCGGAGGGGGCGCCGGTGGCGCCCTACCTCACCGCGGTCAGCGCGCGGCCGATTGAGGGCGAGGCGCTCGAGGGGCTGCGCGCGCGCGGGCTCAGCCCCCTCAGCCCGCGCTTTGAGTGGGCGCAGGGGTGGCTCCCGATGCGGGGGGCCAACGTCATCACGCTCCCGCGCGACGCGGGGCGCGCCCCTTATTCGGGGGCGTATATGCACGACGGTGGGGCGTGGTGGTGGGTGACGAGCGGGCGCGGGGACGACACGGTCAGCGGCAGCAGCCACCACGTGAGCGCCCTCGCCCTGCTGCGCGATGACGCCCCGCCCGTGGTGGGCGCGCCCCTGTGGGACGTCACCCCCCCGCTCGGCCCGCGGCTCATCATCCCCGTGCGCGACGACGCCTCAGGGCTCGGGCGCCTCTCGCTGCGCGTCAACGGCAGACCCGTCCCCTTTGAGGCGCAGCGCGCCTGGTCGCGCCTCATCTATCGACCCCTCGCGCCCCTCAGAGAGGGCTCCTATGAGGTGGAGGTGGGCGCCTGGGACAAGGCGGGGCGCGCGGCGCAGCGGCGCTTCACGACGCGCTGGCCCGCCCCCGCCGACCAGCGCATCGACCCCGCCGCGCTGCGCCGCCTCACCCCCTGAGGGGCCCCCCTCGTCAGCCCTCGCCGAGGCTGGCGGGGTCCATGCACTCCACCGCGTTGCCCTCGCTGTCGTGGATGTAGACGGAGCGCGTGCCGTCTCGGTGCGTCTTGAGCGCCCCGTGGCGCTCGGCGCCCTCCACGGCGAAGGCGACGTGGGGCGGGTGCTGCCCCGGGAGCACGAGCGCGAGGGAGACGTTGGCGAAGCGCAGGAGCGCCCAGGTGGAGTCCTGCCACGACACCTCGCAGCGGAGGTGGGCGGTGTACCACGAGACGGCGCGCGCCACGTCCTCCACCTGCAGGGCGACGTGGTGGAGGGCGTCGAGGGCGGGGGCGGGCTGACTCTGAGGCTGACTCATGGGGGTATCTCCTAGACGTGAGCATAAGCGCGCGGCGCGGGGCCCACAAGCGCGCTCGACAAAGACGCGCCGATGGCTTAAAAGTCGCCCCCACCCCCCCTCGGAGCGCGCTATGCAGACCCCGCAGCCCAACCCCGCCCCGCTCGTCGCCCTCGGCGACGCCGACGAGCGGGTGGACCTCTTCTCGCTCACCCGCGACCAGCTCGCCGACCACCTCGACGCGTGGGGCGTGGGGGCGCGGCACGCCAACCGCGTATTTAGGCACCTGCACGCCCTGCAGGTGCCGCTCCACGAGATTCCGAGCCTCGGGCGGCACGCCCACACCATCGCCGCCCGCAGCTACCTGCCGCGCGTGACGCTCAAGACCAGCACGCGCGCTGACGATGGCACCATCAAGCTGCTGTTCGCGCTCGGGGACGGCGGGCTGGTGGAGAGCGTGCTGCTGCCCATGCGCCTCGAGCGCTACACGCTCTGCGTCTCCACGCAGGTGGGCTGCGCCATGGCGTGCAGCTTCTGCGCCACGGGCACCCTCGGCCTCAAGCGCAGCCTCACGGCGGGGGAGGTGGTGATGCAGGTGCACGAGGCGCGGCGGTTCGTGGAGGGGCTCAAGGCCGCCCCCGGGGACCTCGTGAGCGCGGAGGAGGCGGCGGCGGCGGGGGCGCGCGAGCTCAGCCACCTCGTCTTTATGGGCATGGGCGAGCCCCTCCACACCTACGAGCGCACCCGCGACGCGCTGCGCGTCCTCATCGACCCCCACGGCCGCCCCTTCTCCACGCGCAAGGTCACCGTCTCCACGGTGGGGCTCGTGCCCAACATGCGCCGCTTCTCGGAGGATTTCGCCGGGCGCGTGCAGCTCGCCCTCTCGCTCCACGCCGGCACCGACGCCACCCGCGAGCGCATCATCCCCACGGCGCGGCGGTGGCGGCTGGCGGAGCTGCGGCAGGCGCTGCTCGACCACCCCCTCCCCGGCAACCGCGCGCTCATGATCGAGTACGTGGTCCTGCCCGGCGTCAACGACTCCGACGAGGAGCTCGACGGCGTGGCGGCGTTCCACAAGGGCCTGCGCGCCCTCGTCAACCTGATCCCCTTCAACCCCTTCCCCGCCGCCCCCTTCCGCTCGCCCACCCCCGAGGAGGTGGCGCGCGTGGAGCGCGGGCTCAAGGCGCGCGGGGTGCCCTGCTCGGTGCGCGTAACGCGGGGTCAGGAGCGGGCGGGGGCGTGTGGGCAGCTGGCGATCTCAGGATTCTGAGCCGCGCGCCCTGAGCCGAGCGCCCAGCCCCTCGCTCAGTCGCGGCGCCCGAGGATGCTGAGGATGCGGATAAAGAGGTTGATGATGTCGAGGTAGAGCGAGGCGGCGCTGTCGACGGCGTTGTCGAACGTCTTGGGGATCGCGTTGGCGCGCGCCCAGTCGTAGCCGATGTAGCCGGAGAAGATCACCACGAAGCCCCAGTCAAAGGCGTTGGGGTTGTAGGAGCCCTTAAAGAAGAACATCATCACGAGCTGCGAGACGATTCCTAGGAGCAGCGCCATGGCGAGCGTGCGCCCGATGCTGAGGAAGAACCGCGGGAACGCCCCGCCGAGCATCATCATCGCCACCGTCACGCCGCCGGTGGCGGTGAGGGCGCGCTGGATGAGGAGCGCGTCGAACTGGTAGAGGAAGGGCGTGAGGATGACGCCGATCGGCAGCACGACGAGGTTGTAGCCGATAAAGGAGACCCAGGGGTTGGAGGAGGACGTGTAGATCATCGTGCCGATGAGCGCGCTCACGACGTAGCCGATCATGATGCCCCAGTACGGCACCGTGTTGACCAGCCACACGGGGTCGAGCGTCTGCACGATGAGGTAGTTGATCGCGAACCCCCACAGCAGCACCACGCCGATGGTGAGGTTGTAGAGGCGGTCGGAGATGAGGGTGTCGTGGGGGCTGACCTCGGTGCGGGACCAGACGGTGTCGGTACTGAGCATGGTGGGCTCCAGTGCGGGGGGGAGAAGGGAGTAAGGGAGAGGGGGACAGGGACAGGGACAGGGACAGGGACAGGGACAGGGACAGGGACAGGCGGCGCCTGAGGGCGCGACCGGGCGAGAGTCACGAGGCCGCGCGCGCAAACAGCCCGCGCGCCGCTCGTTATTCCCGCCGCGCGTCCTCCTAGAGGTCGATCACGATGACGCGCTTGGGCTCCTGCTCCGCCTCCGCCTCCACCTCATGGCGGCGCGGCTCGGGGGGGGTGGGCAGGGGGAGCTCTAGGACAGGGCGCTCGCTCTGGCGACGGCGCTCCTCTTCTCGGCGACGGATCTGTTCGATGATGTACGCGTCGAGCATGACGTCCTCTCTTTCTGTGTGACGGCGCTCTGTGACGGCGCTCTGTGACGGCGCTCTGTGACGGCGCTCTGTGACGGCGCTCTGTGACGGCGCCCGCGAGGGCGCAGCGCGGCGAGGCGCGGCGGCGCTTACAGAGATAGTCACCCAACAACAGATGTCGATGGGCCTATTTCATGTCCGCGTCATGTCCGCCTGCCCTCAGAGCGGACAAAAATCCGCCGCCCCCTGCAAGCGCCTCACCACGGCGGGCGCGGACGGGGGCGGGCGCGGGGCGTATCTGCCTGTTTTTATTGAGTCGCGCGCGCCCGCCCCCCCCCCCCCCCCCCCCCCCCCC
>VGTA01000476.1 GCA_016874875.1 Deltaproteobacteria bacterium
CGGGCGCTGCGGGCGCTATGGGCTCTGCGATCTCGATGGGCTCTGCGGGCGCCGCGGGCGCCGCGGGCGCTCGGAGGGGCGGGGGGGGCAGAGGGGGCGCGGGGGGGCGCTGAACGACGCTCGCGGTGATGAGGCGCTGCGCGCCCTCCGCGCGCCGCGCCTCGCAGCCGTCGAGGGCGCGGCGCATGAGGCCGCGCGCGCCCTCCCCGTGCGAGGCGGCCTTGGGCAGGTGGAGGGCGCGCAGGGGGCCCTCGGAGAGCAGGCAGTCGCCGCGGAGGGCGGTGAAGGTGGCCTGCAGCAGGGCGCAGAGCTCGCGGTCCTCGGGGCGGCCGGCGCCCTCGAGGGCGCGGAGGGCGTCGAGGCCCACCTTGGGTTGCTGGAGGCCGAGGAGGAGCGCGTGGAAGAGCTGCACGCGCGCGCCGTGGGGGCCGGAGGGGGTGAGCTCGCGCACATGGCGCCCGAGCGCCTCCCAGTCGCCGCGCTCAAAGGCGACCTCGGCGGCGACCCAGTCGGGGTCGGGGGGCGCGGGGGGCGCGGGGGGCGGGGCGGCGCTGCACGCGCTCAGCGCCGCCCAGCAGAGCGCGAGGGCCACGCGCCGCGCCGCCTTGGGCTTCTCACTCTTCAAGACCATCCCTCGGTCTCCTCTCGTCTGTGGGGCTCATCTTGAGGGGCGCGCGCCGCTAAAGTCAACGCGGGCGCGGCGGGGGGCGGGCGCGCGGCGCCCTCTAGCCTTTGGGGCGCGAGAGGTGTATGCAGGGGCTCCCCCCCGCCGCGCCCCCCGCAAGAGGGCGAAGGGAGCGCCATGAGCCCACCGAATCCGAGCCCCCCGCCGATGCGTTTCGACCAGGCGGTGGTCATCAGCGCCCAGACGCAGAGCCTCGACCACCTCGGCCCCCTCTTCGACCCTCTCTGCGCCCCCCAGCGCGCCGCCCTCATGTGCGACGCCGCCGGCTACGCGCACGCGGCGCACCTCAAGGCCCTCCTCACGCGGCGCGGCGTGCGCTGCGAGCTGTGGCCCATCCCCGTGGAGCGCGGCGTGGAGTGGGCGACGCGGGCCATTAGCGGCGCCCTCGACAGCGTCGACGGGGAGCTCGCCCTCAACCTCGGGCGGGGGGGCGGGCTGCTCGGGCTGCTCGCCCACCGCGCCTTCACCGCCCGCGGCTGGCCCGCGCTCCTCAGCGACAGCGGGCTGCTCTACCCCCTCAGCGCCCCCAGCGCCCTCAGCCCCCAGGCGGGCGCCGCGCCCCCCCTGCGCCTCACCCCCGCCCTCACCGCGCAGCAGGCGCTCGCCTGCTACGGCGTGCAGGCGAGCGCGGGGGCGGCCGGCGAGTGGTTTGAGGAGCACCTCGGGCGCCTCGCCGCCGAGCTCCTCTACGAGGCCGAGGCGCTCGCTGAGCCGCTCCACGCCCTCCACCGCCTCGCCGACGCCGCCGACCGCCAGCTGCGCTCGCCCCACCTCCGCGCCGCCGACCTCATGGTGCCGCAGCTGCAGGTGCTCATCGAGCGCTTTGAGCGCGCGGGGTGCTGCGAGCTCTTCAAGGGGCAGCTCCGCTTCCCGAGCGAGCCCCACCGCGCCTTCTGCGCCGGCGGCTGGCTCAGCCTCTACGCCTACCAGCGCCTCGCCGCCCTCCACAGCGCCCTGCGCCTGAGCGACCTGCGGCAGGTGGTGGACGTCACCCTCGCCTTCCCCGAGGCGGCGCGGGTGCGCGTGGACATCGCCTGCGTGGCCAACGAGCGCCTCTTCTTGATCTTTTGCCCGCGCGCCCACGACGAGCAGCTCAACGAGCAGCTCACGCTCTTTAAGGCGCTCCGGGAGACGCTGCCCTGCGAGGCGGTGCTGCTGGGGCACCGCCCGAGTCCCCTGTGGCGCCGCGCCGACGACCTCGGCGTGCGCCTGTGCCCGCCCGAGGCGCTGCACCAGCTAGAGGAGTGGTTCCGGCGGGTGGTCCTCGGGCTGCCCGCCTGAGGAGGCGGGCGCGAGGGGGCTCAGCGGGAGCGGCGTGAGGGGCTCGCGCGGCTCCACGCGCGCCGCCCAGCGCGGCCCCTCGCCCCCGCGCAGGCGCTCGGCGGCGCGCGAGAAGGGCAGCCACAGGGGCTCGTCGCGCGCATCCACGAGCGCGGGTAGGGTGTCGCGCTCCAGCGGGGGGCGCTTGAGGTCCGCCCAGAGGCGCCGCGCCGTCTTGGAGCCGCCGGCGCCGGCGGGGTGGAAGCGCTCGCCCTCGCGCGGGGCGCGGAGCGCCCACGGCAGCGGCGCGCGCGAGAGGGGGAGCGCCTCCGCCGCCCCCGCCCCCGCCGCCGCCGGCGAGATCGTCACCGCCCACGGCCCCCACAGGTAGCGCCCGGGGCCCTCCACCGCGAGGGGCGCGGCGGGCGCCGCGGGCGCGCGCGCTGGAGAGTACACCACGCAGCGCCCCCCGCCCCCCCAGGCGCGGAGTCCGAGGGGCAGCTGCACACTCCGCGCCCCCCCGCCTCCCCCCTCGCCCGCCCACAGCGCCCAGAGCGCCTCAGCGGACTCGCCGAGGCGGCGAGCGTCGCGCCCCGCGGGGGCGAGGAGGGCGAGGGCGGCGCGCGCCACCGCGTAGAGCGCCGCGCGCTGCGCCTGGGGGGGGGCGCCGAGCCCCTCAGGCCAGTCGAGGCGCGCCGCCCAGGGGCAGGCGAGGAGGCGCCCGCGGAGCGCCTCGGCCACGAACCACCCCGCGCCCTCCCACAGCGCGCGCGTGTCGCGGGCGGTCTCGGCGGCGCGCGCCTGCCAGCCCTCCCCAAAGCAGCGGGCGAGGGCGGGGGTGGCCTCGAGGCGGACGCGGTTGCGGAGGAAGCGGGGGTCGGCGTTGGTGGGGTCCTCGAGGACGGGGAGGGCCGCCGCGCGCGCGTACTCCTTGAGCTCGGCGCCGGGGCGCGAGAGCCAGGGGCGCGCGAAACGGCCGCGCCGCGCGGGGATGCCCCCGAGGCCGCCGGGGCCCGAGGGGCCCTGAAGGCGCATGAGGAGCGTCTCGGCCTGGTCATCGGCGTGGTGCGCGAGGAGGACGAGGGGGCAGCCGAGGAGGCGGGCGGCCTCGTCGAGGGCGGCGTAGCGGGCGCGGCGGGCGCCGTCCTCGAGTCCCGCGCCCCCCGCCACCAGCGCCGGGTCCGCCCGCAGGAGCTCCGCGCGAGCGCCCCGGGCGCGCCAGTACCCCACCACCGCCGCCGCCACCTGCGCGGAGCGGGGGTGGAGGCCGTGGTCCACGGTGAGCACCACGGCGCGCGCGGCGCCCGCCGTCTCCACGAGGGCGTCGGCGAGGGCCATCGAGTCAGCGCCCCCGGAGCACGCCACCGCCACCGCCCCCCCGCCGGGGGCCCCCCCCGCCCCGGGCGCGACGACGGCGGCGAGCAGCGCGCGCAGGGCGCCGACGGGACTCGCGGGGGGCGGCGGCGTCACCGCGCCCCCCCCGCCCAGCGGAGCGCGAGCCCCGCCCGCGCCGAGAGCGGCAGGACCGCGCCCGCCCCGTCCCCCACCGCCAGCGTCACCAGGCGCCCGCGCTCATCAAAGAGGGGGAGCCCTGGGGCGAGGGGCGCCCCCGTGAGCCAAAAGAAGGACAGGGCGCCCGCCCCCCGCCCCTCGAGCGTGACGCGCGCGGGGCGCGCCGCGCCGGGGTGAGCGGCGTAGAGGGCGCGCGTGGGGTAGAGGGCGCCCACGCGCGCGGCGAGGCGCGCCTCAAGGTCGTCCACGGGCGAGCGCCCCGCCGCCCCCGCCTCTGCGCTCACCATCGCCTCTGCCCCCCAAGAGAGCCCGCTGAGGAGAGCCCGGAGGGCCCCCCCCCCCCCCCCCCCCCCCCCCCCCCCCCCCCCCCCCCCCCCCCCCCCCGCCCCCGGGCCGCCCCCCCCCCCCCCCCCCCCCCC
>VGTA01000477.1 GCA_016874875.1 Deltaproteobacteria bacterium
GCCCGCGCCGCCGCCCTCCTCGCCGCCTCCGTTGCTCTCCCCGCGGCGCTCGCCCTCTCCGCCCTCGCCACGCCCCCCGTGGTCAAGGTGGAGCCCAACAGCAAGACGGTCGTCAAGACCGAGGGCGTCACCGTGACCACCGGCGCGGAGGGCGCCGCGGTGACCCCCCCCGCCGCCGCGGTCGCCGCGGGCGCGACCATCAACATCAACACCGCCACCGCCGAGGAGCTCGTCAAGGCCAAGCTCAAGGGCATCGGCAAGGCGCGCGCGGAGGCGATCGTCAAGGACCGCGCCGCCAACGGCCCCTTCTCGAGCGTGCAGGACCTGACGCGCGTCAAGGGCATCGGCAAGAAGACCATCGAGAACAACGCCGCCCGCCTCACCGTGGGGCAGTGAGCGCGCCGGTCAGCCGCTGAGGAGGCCCCCCCATGCACCAGGCGGCGCCCGCCCTCCTGCTCCTCGCGCTGCGCGTCGCCTGCCTCGGGTTCCTGCTCCTCTACCCCCTCGCGCGCTTTGTGGCGCGGGCGCTCTGGAGGCCCTGGGTGCGCGCGTCGCTGGCGCGCGGCGCCCGCTACGTGCTTGAGCCGCTCGCGCTCCTCGAGACCAAGCGCCTGCACCGCGAGGCGCTCGCGGCGCTCGGCCCCGCCCCCGCGCCCAAGCGCGACATCAACGCCGTCTCGTTCGCCGACCTCTGCGAGGTGGAGGGCGTGGGCGCCGGGCGCGCCCGCGAGATCGTCTCTTACCGCGAGGACTATGGCCCCTTTCGGCGGATGGAGGAGCTGGGGCTGGTGAAGGGGGTGGGCCCCAAGCTCTTCCGCGCCCTCTGCGAGCGGTTTGAGGTGCCCGAGGAGCGCCGCAGGAGCGAGACGGCGGCGCACCGCCGCGCGGCGCTCACCCGCTCCCTCAGCGCCCTCCTCCCCGCCCCCCCCGCCCTCCTCCCCGCCCCTGACGGCGCCCCGCGCCTCCTCGCCGCCCCGCGCGCCCTCAGCGGAGAGGCGGCGGGCCCGGCGGGCGGCTATATCGACGTGAGTTTCGTGGAGGTGGGCGCGGCGGACGAGGGCGCGGCGGACGAGGGCGCGGCGGACGAGGGCGCGGCGGACGAGGGCGCGCCCCCCCCGCCCGCCGCCCCGCCCGCCCCTCTGAGGGAAGATGCGCCCGCGCCCTGAGCGCCCTGAGCGCCCTGAGCGCCCTCGCGGGCTGCGGGGCGCCCTGAGCGCCCTGAGCGCCCTGAGCGCCCTGAGCGCCCTGAGCGCCCTGAGCGCCCTCGCGGGCTGCGGGGCGCCGCCGGCGGGCGGGGGGCGGGGGGGGCGGGCGGCGTGGGTGACGGGGGAGGGGGCGCGCTGGGTGCGCCTGAATCCGTGCGCCTGCGCCACGGCGGAGGACGGGGCGGCGGACGGGGCGGCGGACGGGGCGGCGGGGGGGCTGCTGAGCGCGGACGTGGAGGTGAGCTGGGCGGAGCCCGACCCGCGCGCCGAGGAGGAGCTGCCCGCCGCGCGCCCTCGCCGCGACGAGCTGCGCCGCCTGAGCGCGGGGCGCTGGGAGCGCGTGGCGCTCGTGGCGAGCGCCCCCGACGCGCCCCCTCACGCCACTCTCCTCCTCGCCGCCCTCCGCGCGGCCCCCCGCGCGCCGCTCTTGGTCTCGCTCGACATCGCCGACCGCGACCCCGTGGAGGTGGGCGCGCGCCTCCTCCGCCGCGCGCAGCTCCTGAGCGTCACGCTGCCGGAGGCGGAGTCTCGCGCCGATTCAGGGCTCGCGCCCGCGCCCGAGCCCGCGCCCGCGCCCGCGCCCGCGCCCGATTCGGCCCCCGCATCCGCGCGCCCCCCCCCGCCCTGAGCGCCCGCGCCCCCGAGGTTGACAGCCGCCGCGCCCATCGCCCACCATACGCCCACGCGCTCCCCCCACCGCCCACCGGAGCGCCCCCGCCCCCGCGCCGCGCCGCGAGAGAGAGCCCGCGATGATTGAGCTCACCGCCGCCCAAGAGAACGTCCGAGTCCGCGCCCTGCGCTTCTCAGAGGAGCGGCTCGCCCCCCGCGCCGCCGACCGCGACCGCGTCGGCGAGTTCGCCGCCGAGGACCTCAAGGCGCTCGGGCGCGCCGGCCTGCTGACCGTGAACGTGCCCGTCGCCCACGGGGGACTCGGGGCGGGGGTGGTGTCGTACGTGGAGGCGGTGCGCGCCCTCGCGCAGGGGTGCGCCGGCACCGCCGTGGGCATGATGGTCACCAACATGGTCGCCGAGGCCATCTCGCACTTCGGCACCCCCGAGCAGCGCGCCCGCCACCTCCGCCCCCTCTGCGCCGGCGAGTGGCCCGCCGCCGCCTTCTGCCTCAGCGAGCCCGAGAGCGGCAGCGACGCGGCGTCGATGCGCGCCACCGCCACCCGCGAGGGCGACCGCTACCGCCTCAACGGCGTCAAGGCGTGGATCACGAGCGGCGGGGAGGCGGGCGTGTACCTCGTCACCGCTAAGACCGACCCCGCGGCGCGCGCCAAGGGCGTGACCGCCTT
The DNA here is from genome assembly GCA_016874875.1 of Deltaproteobacteria bacterium. Classification (GTDB taxonomy): domain Bacteria; phylum Myxococcota_A; class Bradymonadia; order UBA7976; family VGTA01; genus VGTA01. The sequence goes on from VGTA01000477.1 coordinate 2,503, forward strand.
CCTCGTCCCCGCCGGCGCCCCTGGGCTCTCGGCGAGCCCCCCCGAGAAGAAGCTCGGGCTCAGGTCGTCCGTGACCACGCAGGTGGTCTTGGAGGACTGCCTCGTGCCCGCGAGCGAGCGACTCGGCGAGGAGGGGGAGGGGTTCAAGGTGATGATGAGCTCGCTCGACGGCGGGCGCGTGGGGGTGAGCGCGCAGGCGGTGGGCGTGGCCGACGCCGCCCTCGCCCACCTCCGCGCCGCCTACGAGCGCGCCCCGACCGCCGAGCTCGCCGACGCCCTCGCCCGCTCGCAGGCGGAGCGCGACGCCGCGTGGCTGCTGTGCCTGCGCGCCGCCCGCCTCAAGGACGCCGGCGAGACGCTCACGCAGCAGGCGTCGATCTCCAAGCTCTACTGCACCGAGATGGCGGGGCGCGTGTGCCAGCGCGCCCTGCGCGCGCAGGGCGCGGCGGGGCACGCCGCCCTCGGCGGGGTGGAGCGCCTGATGCGGGACGCGCGCGTGATGAGAATCTACGAGGGCACCAGCGAGATCCAGCGCCTCGTGATCGCCCGCGAGGCGCTCCGCGCCGGCGCGCGCGGCGCGTGACGAGGTGAGCGGCGTGAGCGCGGCGAGCCCGCTCGCCCCCCCCGCCGCGCCCTGCGTGGTGGAGCCCGCCCCCGCCCTCGCCGCGCGCGGGCGCGTGACGATCTATGAGGTGGGCCCGCGCGACGGGCTCCAGAACGAGCAGGCGTTCGTGCCCACGGCGCGCAAGGTCGAGCTGGTCGAGGCGCTCTTGGGGGCGGGGCTGCCCAAGGTGGAGGCGACGAGCTTTGTGCACCCCCGCTGGATCCCCGCCCTCGCCGACGCCGACGCCGTGATGGCGCACTTCCGCGGCGGCCCCCACGCCGAGCGCCTGAGCGCGCTGGTGCCCAACGAGCGCGGGCTGGGGCGGGCGGCGGAGGCGGACGCGCGCGAGGTGGCGGTGTTCATGTCCGCCTCCGAGACGCACAACCAGCGCAACATCAACAAATCCCGCGACGAGGCCTACCGCGCCTTCGAGCCCGTCTTTGAGGCCTGCGCGGCGCGCGGGGCGCGGGTGCGCGCCTACGTGAGCGTGGCGTGGGGCTGCCCCTACGAGGGCCTCGTCTCGCCGCGCGAGGTGGCGGCGGTGGCGGCGCGCCTGCTCGGGATGGGGGCGTATGAGGTGAGTCTCGGGGACACCACGGGGGTGGGGGACCCCGCCCTCACGGCGCGCGTGTTGGAGGCGGTGGGGGGGCGCGTGTCGCTGTCGCGGGTGGCCATGCACATGCATGACACGTGGGGGCGGGCGCTGGCGAACTGCGCGGTGGGGCTCGAGGCGGGGGTGCGCGTCTTTGACGCGAGCGTGGGCGGGCT
>VGTA01000478.1 GCA_016874875.1 Deltaproteobacteria bacterium
TCGCCGGGTGCCCCGATGAGGTGCGCGTGGTGGACCTCGGCGCGCCCGACGCCGCCGCCGGCGGCGACGACGACATGGGCGGCGCCCCCGCGGGGTGCTTTGCCGACGAGGACTGCCAGCGCGGGCAGCGCTGCGCGCCCGACCCCGACGACCCCGCCGCCGCCGGCGTCTGCCGCGAGGGCTGCCGCCTCGCCCCGGACTCCTGCGCCGCCCCGGGCAGCGCCCTCCGCTGCGACCCCGAGGCGCGCGTCTGCGCCCTCTCGTGCGCGGAGGACGCCGACTGCTTTGAGGACCAGCGCTGCGACGCCCGCGGCTTCTGCGCGCAGGGCTGCCGCGTGGACGACCCCGCCTCGTGCCCCCCCACCGCTCGCGGCCCTGAGCGCTGCGACCCCTCCACGCGCACCTGCGAGGCGGCGGTGGTGTGCTGTGACCTCGAGGACGCCTGCGCCGTCAGCGACGAGCAGGGCTGCCTCGCGGTGGGCGGCGAGCCGCTGCCGGGACTCCTGTCGTGCGCGCCCAACCCCTGCGGCGCCCAGTGCACGCGCGACGGCCTCTGCGCCCCCGGGGAGTTCTGCGCGAGCTACGGGCGCTGCGCGCCCGGCTGCCGCCTCGACGACCCCGGCGCCTGCCCCGCTGACCTCTCGTGTGACGCCGAGGCGCGCCGCTGCGCCCCGCGCGCCTGCGCGGCGGACGCCGACTGCCCCGCCTGGCAGCGCTGCGGCGTCGGGGGCGCGTGCGTGGACGGCTGCCGCGACGGCGGCTGCGCGGCGGGGTTGCGCTGCGACCCCACCTACGCCTGCAGCGACTCCTGCGCCGCCGACGCCGACTGCCCCGACGGCTACTGCGACGCCCGCGCGCGCGCCTGCCGCCCCGCCTGCGACCCCACCACCCACCAGGGCTGCGCCCCCGCTGAGGCCTGCGTGGGCGGCCGCTGCGCCGTGGGCTGCGCCGACGACCCCGCCGAGGCGCTCGGCGACGACGACCCCGCCGCCGCCCCCGCCGCCGCCTGGCTCGCCGGGGGGCCGGGGGCGCCGCGCGCCACAGACCGCGAGGCGCGCGTGCTCTGCGTGGGCGACGAGGACTGGCTGCGCGTCCCGCTCGCGGCGGGCGAGCGCCTTGAGGTGCGCGTGGAGGGCCGCCCGAGCTCGGGGGAGCTGCGCGTGGAGCTGTGGAGTCCGCGCGGCGCGCCCCTCGCGGGCGCCGGGGACCCCTGGAGCGCCGCGCGCGTGTTCTCGTATCCGCCCTTTGGGGACGCGGCGGGGGCGCCGGAGGCGGGGGACTACCTCGTGCGCGTGTGGAGCGACCTCGCCCTCGAGCCCCACCCCTACGCCCTGCAGCTCCGCGCCGCCCCCGCCGCCCTCGCCTGCTTCTCCGACCCCGCCGACCCCGCCGACGACGCCGTGGGCGGCGCGCGCGCCCTCGGCCTCGCCCCCGCCCTCCGCTTCACCGAGCGCGCCGAGGGCAGCCTGTGCTTTGGGGACGTCGACCACCTGTGCTTCCCCCTGAGCGCCTCCGACGGCCTCGACCTCATCGTGGACGCCCCGCCCTCCTGCGACCCCCTCGCGCTCCGCCTCTCCCCCTCCGCCCGCCTCGGCGCGCCGCTCGACCCCGCGCAGGACTACGCCGTCTCCCTCGGCGCGCAGAGCGCGGTGGCCTCGGGGGCGCGCGGTGAGGGCGACTGGGGCGCGGAGGGGGGGGCGCGCTACGCCCTCCGCCTCGACGCGGAGGCCGACTCCTTCACCAACGACCTCTGGTGCGCGCAGCTCCGGGCGGAGGGCGCGCGCGGCTGCGAGGGCTATCGCCTGAGCGCCACCTTCTCGCGCCGCCAAGGGGTGTGCTCCGACCTGCGCGAGCCCAACAACGTGCTCCCGCAGGCCACCCCCCTCGACGGCGCCGGCCCCCTCGCCAACGCCGCCGGCGAGGTCCCCTATGGGGCGGACCTGCCCCTCTCCGACCCCCTCTTCTTGTGCGAGGGCGACGTGGACCTCTTCCGCGTCCGCGCCCGCGCCGGGGACGCGTGGCGCGCCTGGGTCGTGGACGACAGCGACCCCGCCGACATGCCCGCGCGCGGGCGCGGGCAGCTCGTGGGGAGTCTCGCCGTGGGCTTCCTCAACGCCGACGGCGCGCCCGTGGGCGACGCCGCGCCCGTCAACCCCCCAGGCGTGACCCCCGGCGCCGCGCAGGCCGCCACGGCGATCAGCGGCGCGGACGGCGACCTCTACGTGCAGGTGCGCGGCGTGGAGCAGGGCTCAGGGCCCTACCGCCTCGCCCTCCGCCGCGTGGCGCCCACGGGCCCCTGCTCGCAGGACGTGAGCGAGCCGGCGGGGCGCGACGACGAGCTCAACCCCGTCTCGCAGCTGCGCGCCGAGAGCCCCTCGCGCCTCACCCTCAACAACGGCCTCCTGTGCGACCCCGCCGTCCCCCCGCGCCCCGCCGGCGACGAGGACTGGTTCACCTTTGAGGTCCCTCAGGGCGGCACGCGCCTCTGCGTGGCGACCTCCTTCCGCCACCGCGACGGCGACGTCAACCTCGAGGTCTTTGAGGCGGGCGACCCCAACGCCGGCGAGCCCTGCGCGGCGCACGCCGACTGCCGCGCCCGCGAGCCGAGCAGCTCCTGCCTCGCGCGCCGCTGCCGCGCGCCCTTCGCCCGCAGCGTCTCGCTCAACGACGGCGAGCTCGTGCACGTGTCGAGCGCCGAGGGGCGGGCGGGGCGCTACTACGCGCGCCTCTTTAGCCCCACCGCCGCCGAGAGCGCCTACCAGCTCGCCGTCACCCTCGCGCCGCCGAGCGCCACCTGCGCCCCTGACGCGCGCGAGGGGTCGCTCACCAACGACCGCCCGCAGCGCGCCACGCCCCTCGGCTCCGGCTACGCGCAGGTCTGCGACGCGTGGGTGTGCGAGGCGGAGCGCGTGGACGGCGACTGGTATGAGCTGGTGGTGCCCGTCGGGGCGCAGCGGACGGTGCACGTGTCGTTTGAGACGCAGCAGGGACGCCTCTCCCTGAGCGCCGAGGACGCCTCGAGCCTCGACGGGCGCCTCGCGGAGAGCCCCCGCAGCCCGAGCCGCAACGTCCACTGCCTCAACGTGGTGGCCGGGCAGCGCCCCGCCACGGTGCGCCTCCAGGTGGCGGGCGACACCTTTAACCTCAACCAGCGCCGCGTGGACTACCTTCTGCGCGTGACGCCGGTGGACCTCACCGCCAACCCGCGCGGCGCCTGCGACGCGCTGAGCGGCGGCCTCTTCACCGAGGTGCCGTGGCCCACCTTGGACCTCCGCGCCCCCTGAGGGCGCTCCCCCTGAGGACTCCCATGCAGCCCCCCACAGACCTCGGCGCGCCGCCGAGCGGCGCGCGCGCCGCCTGCTTCACCTGCGGCGCCCCCAACCCCCCAGACGCCTACGCCTGCGCCGCCTGCGGCGTCTCCCTTCGCCTCGCGCCCCCCCGCCGCCCCGCCCGCCCCGCGCCGCTCTCGCGCGCCCCCGTGGTCCGCGCGCCGGCCTCCTCCACCCTCAACACCCTCGACATCGAGATCGACGCCCCGGACGCCAGCGGGCGCCTGCTCGCGGGGGCGGCGTCCCCGGCGCCGGAGGCGAGCTGGAGCGCGCTGCAGACAGTGGACGAGTCGGCGGACGGGCTCGCGCCCCTCCCCGACGTGGACATCTCCCCGCTGGCGGAGCGCGCGCCGAGCATCGCCGGGCGCCTCCGTGACCTCGAGGTGCCGGCGTCCATGACGCCCATCGAGTCGCTCATGCGCGCCTCGCGTGCCCCCTCGCGCCCCGCGCGCCCCCTCGCGCTCCTCGGCCTCGCGGCGGTGGCGGCGGGGGCGGCGGCGGCGGGCTACCTCGCCCTCCCCCGCCTCGTCGCCCCTCCCGCC
>VGTA01000479.1 GCA_016874875.1 Deltaproteobacteria bacterium
GCCTAGAACGCCTAGAAGCCCTCCGAGGCCCCAACAAAGACCTCAAGCTCTCCCCCAACGTCCGCGCCCTCGCCCGCTTCGCCGCCAACCACGCCTGCCCCACCGCCAACCTCGCCTTCGCCGCCCGCGTCGACCTCGACAAGGCGCTCAAGGGCACCCAGCACGAAGCCCCCTTCGGCCAATCCCCCTTCGCCCTCCAGCGCGGCAACGACTTCGAGGACGGGCTGCGGCACAACAACTACGCCACCCTGCGCCAGGTCCTCCAAGACACGATCCACTACACCAACACCGCCGCCGTCACCAACCTGCGCGCACAACACCGCAACATGGAAACACGCGCCGCCAAGACCGACGAGGCGCTCACCCAGATCCTCAACGGCGCCCCCGGCGCCCCCGCGCTGCTCGACGGCGCCGTCTTCGCCAAAGACATCGGCGGCGTCAAGGCGCACTTCGAGGCCGACGCCGTCGCCGCCTGCCAAGACGGGCGGATCTACGTAGGCGAGGTCAAATCCTTCCCGCTCGTGGACAGCCAAGCGGACCCCGAGAAGCTCAGCGCCGCCGTCGCGCAGGCCGCCATCTACACGCTCCTCATGCGCGAGACCGTGGAGCGCCTCCAGCCCGGGCGCGGCGACGTGGTCTCCACCGAGGCGCTCATCATCCTCCCCAAGAACGTGGGCCTCCAGCCCGTCGCCACCACCAAGGACCTCGACCGCGAGCTCAAGCGCGCCCAGCGCATCCTCGACGCCGCTCCTCGCGCCGCCGACCTCGCCGACAGCCTCAGCCCCGACCTCCCCACCTTCGCCCTCGTCGCCGACGCCCAGCGCGAGGAGCGCGAGCGCCTCGACGCCATGGAGCGCATCCTCGACGACGTCACGCACGTCTTCCGCCCCAGCTGCCTCTCCACCTGCGGCCTCAGCAAGCTCTGCAGGGCGCGCGCCGCGGCGCGCGGCGACCTCGCGCGCTTCGGCGGCGCCCTTGAGCGCCTCGTGCCCGGCGTGGGCGGCCTCGAGCGCCTCGGCGAGCTCGCCGCCGGCGCCGACCCCGCCCACGACGAGACCCCCGCCGCCGCCCGCCTCCTTGAGGCCGCTGAGCTCCTCAACGCCGTCACGCGCGTCCACATCTAAGCGAGCTGAGAGACACACACATGAGCTACCTCCACGCGCTCCTCATCTCTGAGGCGCGGCGGGCGGGGCGCGGCGTGCGCGCCGCCACCGCGCGCCACCGCCACCTCGCCGACAACCCCCTCGCCCTCGCCCTCTGGCAGCTCGGCGCGGAGCCCTTCTCCGTCGCCGCCCTCGCCTGGGGCCGCGGCCCCGAAGAGCTCACCCTCGCCGTCCCCGGCGAGCCCCGCAACCGCACCCTCACCTTTGAGGCGCTCCTCCCCGCCGCCCGCGCCCTCAACGACTACCTTGAGCGAGAGGCAGCGCCGCAGGTGGTGGTGGCGAACCAGGCCACCCTCGCCCACCTCGGGCGCCTCGGGCGCCGCCTCGCCTTCCTGAGCACCACCGGCGCCCTCCCCGCCGACCCCGCCCTCATCCGCCTCGGGCGACACCTGCGCTTCCTCGCGGATCACGCACAGCTCCCCGGCCAGCAGCTCGTCTTGGTCCTCACCGACCTCCTCAACGACCACTGGGCCTGCGAGCTCTCCGCCGCCGAGGCGCAGCACCTCGGCGCCCTCGACGCCGCCATTGAGCCGCCGGAGGGCCTCTCCGCCCTCGACGCCGTCTGCGCGGGGGAGCACAAGCCCGTGGGGCCCCTCCCCCTCGACGAGGACCGGCGCGTCGCCCCCCTCATGACCGCCTTGAACGCTGAGCGCCGCGCCCCCGCGCCGGACCCCGCCAGGCTCAAGGCGCTCCACGCGCGCATCGAGGACCACTACCGCGACCTCATCACCCGCGGCGCCTGGCCGCTCATCTGGCGCTGCCTCGCGCGCGAGCGCCCCCTCCCCCCGGCCCTCGGCGTGAGCCGCAGGTGGGAGCGGGACCTCGAGGCCCTCGCCGGGCACCGCGACTGGATGACCAAGACGGGCGGCATACGCCGCCTCCGCCAGACCTCTAGCCAAGCGGCGCGCCAGCTCCGCTCCTGGGAGGAGGCGCAGCGCCTGCTCGTGGCGGAGGAGGCCGTGGGCGACCCCATGAAGATGATCCCGCACATCCTCAAGGGCGACGCCCTCGTGGGGGAGGTGGTGGCGGTGGACGCCAACCACAGAGAGCGGGGCGACAAGAACCTGGTGCGCCGCCCCCTCGTCACCCTGCTCCTCAACGCCGAGCGCCACATGCCCGCCGGCAGGGAGCTCTACTGGACGGGGACCCACGACAAAAAGCACTACACGCTCCTCCCCCCCGACCCCTCTCGCCCCCAGCACGCCACCCTCAGACTCGAGACCGGCAGCAAGCTCCCCCTGCCCGCCGTGGGCGAGCGCGCCACCTTCTCGGTCCACACCACCGCGCCGAGCGGCTACCAGCTCACGCTCCCCCCCGACGCCCCCTGGACCCACGAGCCCCCCGCCGCCCACTCCGCCCCCCTCGACGACCCGAGCGACCCGCAGAGCTACCAGGACCACCTCGACTCAGGAGACGAGCCATGAGCCCACACTTTAACGGCGAGGTGGTGGCGGCGGCGGAGCGGACCATCCGCGACCTCATCGACGCCGCCCTCTCCCTCAAGGGCAACGGCGCCGTCATCGGCGAGGCGCCCGCCGGCGCCGGCAAATCCTACGCCGTGGCCAGCGCCGCCTTCGAGGCGCTCAAGCGCGGCCTGCGCGTGGCCGTCGCCACCCCCACCAACGAGCAGGCCGCCTCGCTCATCGACGAGCTCTGCGCCCGCTGCCCCGACGACCTCAAGATCAGCGCCGTCCTCGCCGGCGCCGTCGCGCTCCCCGACCACCTCTCGCGCCACCCCGCCGTGCAGACCAAGAGCGCCAAGGAGGCCAACGCCGAGCGGCTGCTCGTGGCCACCCTCAGCAAGCTCGGCGACGCCCACGGGCGCGGCGACCTCGGGCGCGTGGACCTGCTGATCATCGACGAGGCCTTCCAGGCCAACGCCGTCCACTACTACGGCGTGGGCGGGCTCGCCGCGCGCCACCTGCTCATGGGCGACCGCGGCCAGCTCGCCCCCTTCACCACCGCCCCCAACGGCGACCGCTGGCGCGGCCTCAACGAGGACCCCCTCCTCACCGCCGTCGAGGTGGTCACGCGCAACCACGCCGACAAGACCCAGACCTTCAAGCTCCCCATCACCCGACGCCTCGACACGCGCGGCGCGGCCGTGGCGCGCGCCTTCTACCCCGGCCACGCCTTCAGCTCCGCCCTCAACCCCGACGCCCGCGCCCTCACCTTTAGCGCCCCCGCCGACCCCGCCGAGCCCCTTGACGCGCTGCTCGACTACGCCGCCGTGTCGGGCTGGCTCCACCTCGAGCAGCCCGGCCCCGCCCTCACCCTCGCCGACCGCGGCACCGTGGCGCTGCTCGTGGCCCTCGCCGCCCGCCTCCTCGCCCGCCGCCCCGCCACCACCTGCGAGCGGCACGCGGCGCCCAAGCCCCTCCCCCAAGAGGAGCTCGCCGTGGTGGTGAGCCACAACGACCAGAAGGCGCTCCTGCGCGCCGCCCTCGACGCCGTGGGGCTCGGGGGCGTGGTGGTCAACACCGCCAACAAGCTCCAGGGGCTCACCTACGAGGTCGTCATCGCCTGGCACCCCCTCGCCGGCCTCACCGAGGTCGACGAGTTCCACCTCGACCCCGGGCGGCTCTGCGTGATGCTCACCCGCCACCGCCACCTGTGCCTCCTCGTGGGGCGCGCCGAGGACAGGAGGCTCGTGGAGGGCCTGCCGCCGAGCGCCCCCACCTACGCCACCTGGAGCGGCGCCCCCGC
>VGTA01000480.1 GCA_016874875.1 Deltaproteobacteria bacterium
TGAATAGCTTATGTTTTACAGGCACATGCCACGTGCCTGGCACCTAGCAGCCCCCCCCTTGCCCCTTGCGCTTCCTCATAAATCTTGATAAAAGGGCGCCCCACCCCCGCCCAGGAGCCCCCCCCCCATGCACCCCCTCACGCCCCTCATCACCGAAGACCCGAGCGCCTTTGACGGGCGCTCCGTGCTCATCACGGGGGGCACGGGCTCCTTTGGGCAGGCCTTCGCGCGGCGGCTGCTCGACCGCTACAACCCCAAGCGGGTCATCATCTTCTCGCGGGACGAGCAGAAGCATTTCGCGCTCCAGCAGCAGTGGCGCGACCCCCGCCTGCGCTTTTTCGTGGGTGACGTCCGCGACAAAGACCGCCTGCGGCGCGCCTTCAGCGGCGTGGACTACGTGTTCCACGCCGCCGCCATGAAGCACGTGCACATCGCCGAGTACAACCCGATCGAGGCGATTCGCACCAACGTAGACGGCGCCGCGCACCTCGTGGACGCGGCGCTGGAGGCGGGGGTCAAGCGGGTGGTGGCGCTCTCCACCGACAAGGCGGTCAACCCCGTCAACCTCTACGGCGCCACCAAGCTCTGCATGGAGAAGTTGATCGTGGCGGCGAACTCCTACTCGGGGGCGGGGGGCACGCAGTTCGACCTCGTGCGCTACGGCAACGTCGTCGGCAGCAAGGGCAGCGTGGTGCCCTTGTTCTTGCAGCAGCGCGACGCCGGCGAGCTCACCGTCACCGACGCCGCCATGACGCGCTTCTGGATCGGCATGGACCGCGCCCTCGACCTCGTGCTCCTGGCGCTCCGCGAGGGGCTCGGGGGCGAGGTGTTCGTGCCCAAGCTGCCGGCGTGCAGCGTGGCGACGCTCGCCGAGGCCATCGCGCCGGGGCTGCCTCTCCGCGCCATCGGCATCCGCCCGGGCGAGAAGATGCACGAGGTCATGATCACCGAGGACGAGGCGCTGAACGTGGTGGAGTACGCGCAGCACTTCGTGGTGCGCCCCAACTTCTCCTCGTGGGGCGGCCCCAAGCGCGAGGCCTCGGGCGCGCCGCGCCGCTTCACCTACTCGAGCGACGTGACCTACCAGCTCTCTGTGGAGGAGACGCGCGCGCTCCTCCAGGAGTTCGGCTTCCTCCCCGCCCCTCGCGCCTAGGCGCCCCCGCCCCCAAGGAGCCCGCCATGACGAGCGCGCCCGCCCAGCCCTTTTTACCCTACGGACAACAAGACCTCGACGAGAGCGACCTCGCGGCGGTGATGGAGGCGCTGCGGTCGCCCTACCTCACCACGGGGCCGGGCGTGGAGGCCTTTGAGCGCGCCGTGGCGGCGCGGGTGGGGGCGCGGTTCGGCGTGGCGATCTCCAACGGGACCGCCGCCCTCCACGCCATGTACGACGCGCTCGGGGTGGGGCCGGGCGACGAGGTGGTGGTGCCCGCGGTGACCTTCCTCGCCACCGCCAACGCCGCCCTCTACGTGGGCGCGCGCCCCGTCTTCTGTGACGTGGACCCCACCTCAGGGCTCATGACGCCCGAGGCGCTCGCCGCGGCGATGACGCCGCGGACGCGGCTGGTGGTCCCCGTGCACCTCGCCGGCCACCCCGCCCACACGGCGGCGCTGGCCGAGGTGGCGCGGGCGGGGGGGGCGCGCCTCGTGGAGGACGCCGCCCACGCGACGGGCGCGGTGGACCAGGGCGTGGCGGTGGGGGCGTGCGCGTGGTCGGAGATGGCCTCCTTCAGCTTCCACCCCGTCAAGCACATCACCACCGCCGAGGGCGGGATGGTGATGACCAACGACGAGGCGCTCGCCGCCCGCCTCCGCCTCTTTCGCTCCCACGGCATGACGCGCGACTCCTCGCTGCTCTCTCGCCCTGATGAGGGCCCCTGGTACTACGAGCAGCAGGCGCTCGGCTACAACTACCGCCTCACGGACGTGCAGTGCGCGCTCGGCCTCAGCCAGCTCGCGCGCCTCGACGCCTTCGTGGCCCGCCGCCGCGCGCTCGCGGCGCGCTACGACGCGCTGCTCGCGGACCTGCCCTGGCTGCGCCCCATCGCCCCCGAGCGCCCAGGGTCACGGAGCGCCTACCACCTGTACGCCACCCTCGTGGATGAGGGGCGCCTCGGGCTGCCGAAGCGGGAGCTCGCCCGCCGCCTTCACGCGCGCGGGGTGGGGACGCAGGTGCACTATATCCCGATTCCTATGCAGCCCTACTACGAGCGCCTCGGGTGGCGCGCGGAGCGCTTCCCGGGGGCGCTCGCCTATTACCGCCAGACGCTCTCGCTGCCGCTGTTTACGCGCATGGGGGAGGGGGACGTGGACCGCGTGGTGGGGGCGCTGCGCGAGGTGGCGGCGGAGGGGGGGGCGTGAGCGCGCCGCGTGTGGTGGTGGTGGCGCAGGCGCGCATGGGCTCGTCTCGCCTGCCAGGGAAGGTGCTGTGTGAGGCGGGCGGGGAGAGTCTCCTGCACCACCTCGCGGCGCGCGTCTTGAGCGCGCGCGCGCCGTCGGCGTTGGTGATCGCCACCACCGATCAGCCCTCTGATGACCCCATCGCGGCGGCGCGCTTCCCGGCGGGGGTGAGCGTGTTTCGAGGGGATGAGCATGACGTGCTGAGGCGCTACGCGGACGCGGCGCGGGCGGCGGGGGCGGAGGTGGTGGTGCGGGTGACGGGCGACTGCCCCCTCCTCGACGCTGAGGAGCTCGATCGGGTGGTGGAGGTGTACCTCGACGCGCTCGCCTCTCCCACGCCCCTCGACTATGTGACCAATCAGGCGGGGGAGGTGCGGCGGATTCCGCGCGGGCTCGATGTGGAGGTGATGAGCGCTGAGGCGCTCTATCGGGCGGCGCGTGAGGCGTCCGCGCCAGGGGAGCGTGAGCACGTGACCCCTTATCTGTATCAGAGCGGGCGCTTTCGGGTGCGGGTGACGCACCCGGCAGGGGAGGACCTCAGCGACCTGCGCTTGACGGTGGACACCCCCGAGGACCTCGCGCTGGTGCGCGCGGTCTTGGGCGCCCTCGGGCCCCGCCCCGCGACGAGGGCGGTGGCGGCGCTGTTGCGCGCGCGCCCAGATCTGGTGGCGCTGAACGCGCATGTGCAGCAGCGCGGGGTGCAGTCAGAGCAGGAGCGGCGTCGGTCGCGGGCGGCGGGGCGGCTCTTGGTGGGGCGGGCGGATCGCAGCTTTGAGGGCGGGGCGGGGCACGTGGCGCGCCTCTCGGGGCTCTTGGCGGCGTGGGTGCGCCTCGGGGGGGTGGCGGTGTGCGTGGGGGAGGGGCTGGATGGGTTTTGGGGCGCGCGGCTCGCGTCGCTCGGGGTGGGGGCGGCGCCCTTGGCGGGGCGGGGGTTCGCGGAGGCGCTGGCGGCGGCGCAGGCGGCGGCCGGCGCGCCGCTGGCGGGGGTGTGTGTGGATGGGTATTCGCTCTCCGGGGAAGAGCTGGAGGCGGTGCGGGCGTGTGGGGCGCCGCTGTGCTTGGTGGATGATCACGCGGCGGCGCCGCTTGAGTGGTATCGGGCGGCGGCGGTGGTGGTGAATCAGAATCTAGGGTTTGAGGTGGAGCGGTATCCGCTGGAGGTCCGCGGGCGGGCGCTGGTGGGGGCGCCGTTCGTGTTGTTGCGCCCTGAGTTCTGGGGGGCGCTGGGGGCGGGGGAGGGGGCGTCGTCTCCGGTGTCCGTGGGGCCCTCGGCGTCTCTGGCGTCTTTGGCGTCTCTGCCGCCGTGGCCGTCAGGGGCGCGGCGGGTGGTGGTGACGTTCGGCAGCTCGGATCCGGCGCGGGCGACGGCGCCGCTCTTGGAGGCGTTTGCGCGGCTGGGGGGCGGAGGGGTGGTGTGTGCGCGTGTGGTGGTGGGGCCGTCGTTTGATCCGGTGGAGG
>VGTA01000481.1 GCA_016874875.1 Deltaproteobacteria bacterium
AGTGCATGGGGGGGCTCCTTGAGGCGTGAGGGGCGTGAGGGGCGTGAGGGGCGTGAGGGGCGCGGCGCGGGGGTGAGGGATTCTCACACGCGGCGGGGCGCTTGTCTAGGGAGGGCTGAGGACTCCACGGGCGCCTCCTCACGCCACCGCCGCGGTCTCCTCTTCGACCCCTCGTCACCGACGAGCGCCCACGGCGCTGCGACGTCGCGGCGCGGGCGAGGCGCGGGCGAGGCGCGGGCGAGGCGGGCTCAGCCCCCCTCCGCCCCCACCAGCCGCCCCCACAGCCGCCCCACCTCCTCATCGAGCGCCGCGAGGTCCCCGTCGTTCTCCACCACAAAGTCCGCCAGCGCCCGCTTCCGCTCCGGCGACAGCTGCGCCCGCAGGCGCCCCTCCGCCTGCTCCGCCGACAGCCCGTCCCGCGCCACCAGGCGGGCGCGCTGCACCTCAGGCGACGCCCACACCACCACGAGCGGGCGGAACTGCTCGGCGCGCCCCGACTCCACCAGCAGGGCGGCGTCATACACCACGAGCGGGGCGGGGCCCGCGAGCGCCTCCGCCACGCGGCGGGCGCTCTCGGCGGCGATGAGGGGGTGCGTGATCCCCTCGAGGGCGGCGCGGGCGGCGGGGTCCCCAAAGACGAGGGCGCCGAGGGCGGCGCGGTCGAGGGAGCCGTCGGGGCGCAGGACGCCGGCGCCGAAACGCGCCGCCACCGCCGCCAGCCCCGCGCTCCCCGGCGCCACCACCGCGCGCGCCACCTCGTCGGCGTCCACCACCGCCGCCCCGCGCGCCGCGAGCCGGGCGGAGACGGCGGACTTGCCGCAGGCGATCCCCCCCGTCAGCCCGATGAGGCGCGGGCGAGCGGCGCTCACTCGGCGCCCCCCTCGTGGAGCGTGAGCCCCTCGGGGGCGCGCGGCGCGTGGGCGCGCAGCAGCGGGCCGAGCCCCTCGCGCGAGGCGCGCTCCTTGGCCTCGCGCTCCTTGGCGTCCTGCTCGGCGCTCAGGCGGGCGAGCTCGGGGCCGCGCGGGGAGCGGCTCACCACGGCGAGGGGGGCGCCGAAGGAGGTGTGGCTGGTGGTGCGCTCCACGCGCACCCGCACCACGTCGCCCGGGCAGAAGGGCTCCTCGGGGTGGCCGGGGAGGTGCGCGGGGAAGATGGTGGTGCGGAAGCACGAGCTGCGCCCCATCACCTGCGTGGGGTCGCGGCGGGTGGGGCTCAGCACCAGCACCTCGTGCTCCGCGCCCACCTGGCGCCCCTGCTCCTCGCGCGAGATGCGCTCCTGCTGCGCGATCAGCTCCGCGAGGCGGCGCTTCTTGACCTCGAGCGGCACGTCGTCGGGCAGCTGGCGCGCCGCGAGGGTGCCCTCGCGCTCGCTGTAGAAGAACATGAACGCCTGGTCAAAGCGCACCTCCGCCATCAGGCTCATCGTCTCCTCGAACTCCTCCTCCGTCTCGCCGGGGAAGCCCACGATCACGTCGGTGCTCAGGGTGTAGCCGGGGAGGTGGGCGCGCACGAGGCGGATGATCTCAAGGAACTTGGCGCGCGTGTAGCGGCGCTTCATGTCCTTGAGCACCTTGTCGCTGCCCGACTGCACGGGGAGGTGGAGGCTCTTGCCGAGCTTGGGCAGCGACGCCATGCGCTCCACGAGGCGGGGGGTGAAATCCGTGGGGTAGGGCGAGGTGAAGCGGATCCGCTCGAGCCCCTCCACCTCGTGCACCATGGAGAGGAGGTCGGCGAAATCGGCGCCGCGCTCATAGTAAGAGGAGACCGTCTGGCCGAGGAGCGTGACCTCGCGGAAGCCCTGCGCCGCCATCTCGCGCGCCTGCGCCACCACCTCCTCGGGGGAGAGGCTGCGCTCGCGCCCGCGCACGAACGGCACGATGCAGAACGTGCAGAACTTGTCACAGCCGCGCTGCACCGAGATCCAGCCCGCCACGCCCGGCACGCGGTCCACCTCGGCGCCCTCGTACATCTCCGTGCGGTCGAGGCGCACGTCGATGAGCGGGTCCACCTCCGCCAGCGGCGCCGCGGCGTCGCCGCGGTGAGCTAGCTGCCCCACGAGCTCGGGGAGGCGGCGGTAGGCGTCGGGGCCCACCACGAGGTCCACGTAGGGGGTGCGCGCCACGATCTGCTCGCGCATGCGCTCCGCCATGCACCCCGTCACGCCGATGACCACCTCGGGGCGCTCGCGCTTGAGCTGCTTGAGCCACCCGAGGCGCCCAAAGATGCGCTCCTCCGCCTTCTCGCGGACGGCGCAGGTGTTGAGCAGCACCACGTCGGCGTCGGCCTGGTCGGCGGTGACCTCGTAGCCGTCCTTGCGGAGCAGCCCGTACATGAGCTCGGTGTCCGCCTCGTTCATCTGGCAGCCGTAGGTCTCGATGAGGACGCGCTTCTTGGGCTGCGCGGGTGAGCTGCCCGCGGAGGGGGTGTGCGGCTGGGCGGAGTCGCTCATGGTGGACCTCTCGGTAGCGGCGGGGGGGCGGCGCGGGGGCGGCGGGGGGCGCGCGTGTGCGCGGAGGGCTTTTAGCACAGGCGCGCTCGCGAGGGAAACGCTACATACTGAGGCGCGCCCCCCTCACCCGCGAGAGCCCCCCATGACACAGCCCGCCGCCGCGCCCGCCGCCTCCCACGGCGCCAGCGCCCACCTCACCCTCCTCGCCGTCCTGCTCGGCGGCGCCCTCGGCCACTACCTCCCCGACGTCGCCGCGTGGCTCCCCACCTGGCTCGGCGCGCTGTTCGTGAGGCTGCTGAGGCTGGCGGCGGGGCCGCTCGTCTTCCTGTCGTGCCTGCGCGCCGTCCTCGCGCTCGGGGACCTCGAGCGGCTGAGGAGGCTCGGCGGGCGCGCCGCGCTCTACTACCTGAGCACGAGCGCCCTCGCCGCCGCCACCGGCGCCGCCTTCAGCCTGCTGCTGATCGACGAGGCGCGCTACGCCCCCGCCGCCCCCGTGAGCGCCGCGCCGCCCTTTGAGGGGGGGCGGTGGCTCGAGAAGCTGATTCCGGGCGACCTGCTCTCGCCGCTGCTCCACGGCGAGGTGCTGCAGCTGGTCGCGCTCGCGCTCGCGCTAGGGCTCCTGGTGCTGCGCCGCCCCCCCGAGGAGCGCGCCTGGTACCTGCGCGCCGCCACGCGCCTCGACGAGCTCACCACCGACGGCGCGCGCGCCGCCCTGCGCCTCACCCCCCTCGCCGCCCTCTGCATCACCGCCGAGCTCACGCGCACCCTCGACTGGGGGACGCTGCGCCCCTTCGGCGGCTTCCTGTGGGCGTGGGCGGGCGCCACCCTCACCCACGCCTGCCTGTCGCTGCCGCTGATCCTGTGGCTCGCCGCCCGCGCCCGCCCCCTCGATTTCGCCCTGCGGGTCAAGGACGCGCTGCTCGTGGCGCTCACCACCGCGTCGAGCGCCGCCACGCTGCCGGCCTCCAAGCGGGCGCTCGAGGAGCGGGCGGGGGTGAGTCCCGAGGTCACCAGTTTCGTCCTCCCCCTCGGCGCCACGCTCAACATGGACGGCTCCGCCGTGTACCAAGCGCAGCTCCTGCTGTTCATGTGCGCCGCCGAGGGGCGCGCCCTCACGCCGGGGCTCGTGCTCACCATCATCGCGCTCGTCCTCTTCAGCTCCGCCGGGACCGCGGCGATTCCGCGCGGGGGGATCGCGATGATGGGCATGATGATCGCGGCGCTCGAGCTGCCGCCTGTGTACCTGGGGCTCTATATCGCGATTGATCAGGTGCTCGATTACCCGATCACGGCGCTGAATGTGTGGGGGGACCTGGTGGGGGCGAAGCTCTTGGATGTGCGGGGGCGGCGCTCTTAGCCTGTTTTTGACCGAGCGATGTGCTGATTGTTGAATCAATCTTCAT
>VGTA01000482.1 GCA_016874875.1 Deltaproteobacteria bacterium
AGGCCAACTTCATCACGAGCCAGCTCTACATCAACCTCCTAAACCAGCTCCAGTCCCCCATCCTCACCGAGCCGATCAACCCCAACCACGGCGGCTATATGGTCTTTAGTCGGGGCAGCTCGTCTCCTGAGTACGTGGTGATCAAGAACTGGATCACGCTGGGCGCGGGGCGCTGAGCGGGCGGGGCGCTGAGCGGGCGGGGCGCTGAGCGGGCGGGGCGCTGAGGGCGGGGGCGCGGGGGCTCAGCGCAGGTCGCGCCAGATCAGGTTCTTGACCGCCAGCGGCCCCGCGGGCGGAAAGTCCACCCCGGGCGCGCAGACGCGCTCGAGGCGCACGTGCTCGGGCAGCGCCCCGCTGACGAGCTCGGCGAAACGGCGGGGGGGGAGCTGGCGGTGGTTGGTGGCGGTGAGCAGGCGCCCCCCCGGCGCGAGGAGGGGCAGCGCGAGCGCCACGAGCTCGGGGTAGTCGCGCTGGGCAGACCAGCGCCGCTTGCGAGTCCCCACGCTCGTGCTCGGCGGGTCGAGGATGAGCAGGTCAAAGCGCTCGCCGCGCTTGGCGAGGCGGCGCAGCCAGTCAAAGACGTCCCCCGTGAGCGCGCGGTGGTCGCGCGAACTCAGCCCGTTGAGCGCCAGCTGCTCGGGGACGCGCGCCAGCCAGCGCCCCGACAGGTCCACGCTCACCGTCTCCGCCCCCCCCACCGCCGCGGCCACCGAGAAGCCGCCGGCGTGGGCGAAGGTGTTGAGGACGCGCCCGAGGGGCCGCCCCTCGCTCACCGCCGCGCTCGCCAGCCACGCGCGCTGCGGGCGCTGGTCCAAGAAGAGCCCCGTGGAGAGCTGCTCGCCGAGCGAGACGCTGTAGCGCACCCCCGCCTCGCAGAGCGTCACCCGCTCAGGCGCCCCCTCGCCGCGCCAGAGCGCGGGGGCGAGCTGCGCGCCCCGGGAGCGGTCCACGAGCGCCTCGAGGAGATACACCCCACGCGCGGCGGGCAGGGGCCCGAGGGGGGCGCCCTCGTCGTGAATCACCCACAGCCAGTCGCCATAGCGGTCCACCCGCCACCCCGCCACCCCGTCGCCCTCGGCGTTGATGAGCCGATAGCACTCGTTGTGACCGGAGGCGAAGAGGCCGGCGCGGAGCGCCTCGCAGCGCGCGAGGGGATCGGCGGGGGCGCCGAGGGCGGCGCTCAGGTAGGGGGTGAGCTCCGGCGGCGGCGGGGCGCGGTGGATGCGCTCGCCCACGTGCAGCTCGTGGGCGTGGAGGAGGGGGCGCGGCGCGCGCAGGTCGAAGGGGTCGCCGTAGCGCCCGTCGCCGCGCACGGGGCAGCCGAGGCGCGCGAGGTGCGCGCGAATCTGGTGCGTGCGCCCCGTCAGCGGCGTCACCCGCAGCAGCGACCAGCCCTCCCCGCGCCGCAGCACCTCGTAGCGGGTGCGCGCGCTCAGGTGGGGCTGCGCCGGGACGGGCCCGTCCACCACGCCCTCCCGGCTCGGCGGCGCCCCCTCCACCACCGCCAGGTACACCCGCTTGCCCTCGCGCGCCCCCTCGCGCTCCGTGGCGTCGGCGAGCAGGCGCGCCCCGAGGGGGCTGAGGCTAAAGGCGAGCGCCCCCGAGGTGCCCACGTCGAGGCGCTGGTGGACGCCGAGCGGCGCCCCCCCCTCCCCCGCGCGCGCCCGCGCCGCCTCGAGCGCGCTCACCACGTCCGGGCGCCGCCCCTCGCCGTCGGGGTGCGTGAGCCAGCCGGCGGGCTTGTCGACCACCCACAGGTGCGCGTCGCGATAGAGCGTGGGGGGCGCGTCGCCGTAGAGCGTGAGGGGGGGGGCGTCGGTGAGGCGCGGCGTGAGGCGCGGCGGGAGGCGCGGCGCGGGGCGCGGGGCGGGGGGGGGAGGCACGCGCGCGCGACTTTAGACGTTAAAGAGGAAGTGACAGATGTCGCCGTCCTTGAGCACGTACTCCTTGCCCTCGGAGCGAATCTTGCCGACGGCCTTGAGGGCGACCTCGCTCTTGTGCTCCTCGAGGTCGGCGAGGGCGTAGATGTTGGCGCGGATGAAGCCGCGCTCAAAGTCCGAGTGGATCACCCCCGCCCCCTGAGGCGCCGTGGCGCCGCGGTGCACGGTCCAGGCGCGGATCTCCTTCTTGCCGGCGGTGAAGTAGGTCTGCAGGCCGAGCAGCTCATAGACGCCGCGCGCGAGGCGATCGAGCCCCAGCTCGCTGACGCCGAGGCCCATCAGCAGCTCGCGGCGCTCGTCCTCGTCGTCGAGCTCGCTCGCCTCCGCCTCGAACTGCGCGCAGATGACCATCTGCTGACTCCCCTCCGCCGCCGCCCGCGCCGCCACCCGCGCCGAGAGGGCGTTGCCCGCCGCCGCGTCCTCCTCGTTGACGTTGCACACGTAGAGCACGGGCTTGTAGGTGAGCAGCCCCGACAGCTTGAGCAGGCGGCGCTGCTCGTCGCTCCAGTCGCCGGCGCGAGCGGGCTTGCCCTCCTTGAGCAGCTCGTAGGCGACCTCGAGCGCCTTGAGCTGGTCCGCCGCCTCGCGCTCCCCGCCGCGCACGCGCTTCTGCAGGCGCGGCAGCTGCCGCTCCACCGAGTCGAGGTCCGACAGCGCGAGCTCCGTGTCGATCACCTCGATGTCCTCGATGGGGTCCACGCGCCCCTCCACGTGAATCACGTTCTCGTTCTCAAAGCAGCGCACCATGTGGATGATGGCGTCCACGTTGCGGATGTGGCTGAGGAACTGATTCCCCAGCCCCTCGCCCTTGCTCGCCCCGCGCACCAGCCCGGCGATGTCCACGATCTCCACCATGGCCGGAATCACCGAATCGGTGGGGATGTAGGACTGGATCACCTTGAGGCGCGGGTCGGGCACCTTGACGATGCCCACGTTGGGCTCGATGGTGCAGAATGGGTAGTTGGCGCTCTCGGCGCCCGCGGCGGTGAGAGCGTTAAAGAGGGTGGACTTGCCCACGTTGGGGAGGCCGACGATTCCTGCCTTCATGGCGCGCTCCTAGCGTGCTGGGGTTGGGGGGTGTGGGCTGTGCTTCTAGGCGAAAGGGCGCAGGATTGCAAGGCGCGGGGGGAGCGGCGGGCGCGACGAGGGCACGATGAGGGCGTTGAGTTTTGAGCGCCCCTCTCGCATCCTCAGCGCCACCGCCCGGCGCCGCCGCGCCGCCCCATGGAGTCCCCGATGCCCTCCCCCGCCGCCTCCCCTCTCCCGCGCTGCGCGCGCGCGCCGCGGGCGCTCTCAACACGTGCGCTTCTCGACGCGGGCCTCTCGCTGCAGGCGCTCTCGCTGCTCGCTCTGGCGCACGCGCCCCACGCCCCCTCCCTGCGCCCCCTCCTCCCCGCCCCGCGCGCCGCCTGGGCGCAGGAGGCGCGCGCCGAGGAGCGAATCGCCGTGCTCCCCCTCCGCAACGCCGCCCAGCTCGAGCGTGGCGAGGTGGACTACCTCACGGGCATCCTCCGCGGCGTGACGGCCAAGCGCCTGCCCAAGACCTACATCGTCATGACCCAAGAGAACATCCTCACGCTCCTGCCCCCCAGCACCAAGCTCGAGGACTGCGTCGGCGAGTGCGAGGTGGACACGGGGCGCACCCTAGGGGCGCGCCACATCATCACGGGGGAGGTCGTGCGCTTTGGGAGCTCCCTGCGCCTCACCCTGCGCCTGCACGACACCGAGAGCGGGCGCCTCGTGGGCAGCGAGGTCGCCAAGGGCAAGCTGGTCGAGGACCTCGAGGCGCCCACCGAGGAGGCGATCGCGGCGCTCCTCACCCCCCTCGCCGCGCCGGAGGGGCGCCCCGCGGAGCGCGCGGCGCCTCAGCCGGCCCCTGAGCTCACCCCCGCCCCCCCCGCCGCCGCGCC
>VGTA01000483.1 GCA_016874875.1 Deltaproteobacteria bacterium
CCCCCCCCGCGCCCTCCCCCGCCGGCGCCGCCTCAACGAGGGCCGCGAGGGGCTCCAGCAGCTCCCCCGCCTGACTCGCGAGGGAGGCCAGCAGCCCCGCGGGCACGCGCGCCTCCGCCGCCCGCCCCCGCGCCGCGGGCGCCCCCTCAAGCGCGCGAGGCGCCGCCCGGCGGGGCGAGGGGCGGGGCGGCACGCGCGACCCCTACACGCCCAGACGCAGGAGCTCGCGCGCGTTGGCGCGAGTGCGGTCCGTGATCTTGGCGCCTCCGAGCATCCGCGACACCTCCTCCACCCGCTGCTCCGCCGTGAGCGCCCGCACCACCGACCGCGTCCGCTCCCCGCGCACCTGCTTACACACAAACAGGTGCTGGTCGCCGATTCCGGCCACCTGCGGCGAGTGCGTGATGCACAGCACCTGCCGCGAGCGCGAGATGTGACTCAGCTTCAGCCCCACCGCCTCCGCCGTGGGCCCCCCCACGCCGCTGTCCATTTCGTCAAAAATGTAAACGCTCACGGGGTCAAGGTCCGCGATCACGCGCTTGATCGCCAGCGTCACCCGCGACAGCTCGCCCCCCGACGCCGCCGTGTGCACCGGCATCAGCGGCTCGCCGGGGTTGGCGCTGATCAGCAGCAGCGCGCGCTCCGCCCCCCGCGGCCCGATCACCGCCCCGTCCACCTCGCAGCCCTGCCCGGCGGGGTTGGGCGAGAACTCGACGCTGAGGCGCGCCTCCGGCATTCCGAGGTCCGCCAGCTCCCGCTCGATGGCGCGGCACAGCGTGGGCGCGAACGCGCGGCGCGCCTCGCCCAGCGAGGCTGCCTGCTCCGACAGCGAGCGCGCCAGCGAGGCGCGCTGCGCCTCAAGCGTCTTGAGCCGCCCCTCGAGGCTCTCGAACCCGCCCAGCTCCCGCTCGAGCTCGCGCTGCCGCTCGATCACCTGCCCGAGCGTGCAGCGGTGCTTGCTCTTGAGCGTGTTGAGCAGGTCGAGGCGGTCCTCGAGCGCCTCGAGGCCCTCGGTGTCGCCGCTCAGGGAGCGGGCGTACTGCGCCGCGCTGCGGGCCACCTCCTCGGCGATGACGCGCGCCGTCTCGAGGTCATCGAGGAGGGGGCGCAGGCTGTCGTCCACGTCCACGAGGCGGCGCAGGGCCTGCGCGGCGCTCTGCAGGCGCTCCACCGCCGACGAGGGCTGCGAGTAGAGGTGCGCCTCCACCGAGTGCGCCTGCTGGCGGAGGCGCTCGCCGTTGCGCAGGCGGATGGCCTCGTGCTTGAGGCGCTCGTCCTCGTTGGGGTCGCCGAGGCGCGCCTCCTTGAGCTCGTTGAGCTGGTAGCGGATGAAGTCCTCGCGCACCGCCTGCCCGCGCTGGAGGCGGTGCGCCTCGGCGATGTCCTGCTCCACGCGCGAGAGCTGCTGGTAGGTGCTCTCGAGGGCGCGGCGGGGGTCGCCGAGGGCCGCGGCCTGGTCCACCAGACTCAGGTGCATCGAGGCCTGCCGCAGCGAGTGGGCGTCGTGCTGCCCCGAGATCTCGATCAGCTCCCCCATGAGCTCCTGCAGCGCCACCACGCTCACCGCCACCCCGTTGACGAGCGTCTCGTTCTTGCGGCCGCCGCGGTGGATGGTGCGCGTCACCGTGAGCCGCCGCGCCTCCTTGACGCCGAGGGCGCGCAGGCGCTCTCCGAGGCGGGCGTCCTGCACAGACACAGAGAAGGTGGCCTCCACCCGCGCGGCGTCGGTGCCCGTCCGCACCATGCTCGCGAGCGCGCGCGCGCCAGCGAGCAGCGTGAGCGCCTGGAGGAGCGTCGATTTGCCCGCGCCCGTCTCGCCGGTGATCACCGTGAGGCCGGGCTCGATCTTCACGCGGAGCTGGTCGATGAGGGCGAAGTTTTGAATCGATAAAAGCTCAAGCATAATCGATATTTAGGGGTGTCCTCGATGTGCGCGGTGAGGGCGCGAGGGGGCGAGGGGGGGGCTCGCGGTGGGACCTGTTATAACACGGAAGGGGCGGGAGCGCTTGCGCGGAGTGGGGCGCCGATTTGGGTCAGCGGCCGTCGGCGCCCAAGCGCGCCTCGAGGCGGTCGCGGACGAGGCGCGCGATGCCCCGCTTGCCCTCCGCGCGCGTGGGGGGCGCGCCCGCCGCCGCGCCCTCGCGGGTGAGGAGCCACGCCACCTGCGCGCCCCCCGCGCCCACCTCCTCGCCGCGGTTGGCCACCGCCGCCCCAAAGCGCTCTGCGCGCGCGCGCCCGATCTCCATGAGCGCCTCGTGGGTCACGCCCTCCTGGTACTTAAAGCTCACCACCTCTAGGTCGGGGCGCAGGGCGCGCACCTCGTCGATCACCTTGGCCGTGGGGGCGAGCTCCACCACGAGGCGCCCCTGCCCGCTCGGCAGCTTGCCGCCCCCCACCGGCGCGCCGTTCACCGCGGTGGGCGTGTAGTCCGCCACCGCCGCCGAGAACACCCCCGCGGCGCAGTCGGGGTGCGCCGCGAGGGCGAGGCAGCGCGCGCGGTAGTCGTCGTAGAGGGCTACGCGCTCCGTGAACGGGAGCAGCTCCTCGGGGGGCGCGAGGGCGGCGCCGCCGAGGAGGAGGCGCACGTCCGCCCCCGCCCAGGCGAGGTCCTCGGCTATGTGGAGGGCGAGGGCGCCGGTGAACTTGTTGGTCATGCGGCGCACGCCGTCCACGGCGACGGGGGTGGGGCCCCCCGTCACGAGCACCCCGCGCCCCCGCAGCGGCGAGGCGCTCACCGCCCGCGACACCGCTAGGGCGAGCGCCTCCTCGGCGGGGAGGTTGTGCTTGCCGTAGTCGTCGCGCGGGGCGAGCACCTCCACGCCGAGGGCGCGGAGGCGGCGGAGGGATTCGGTGAGGATGGAGGTGTGCATGGAGCCGTGGAGGGTGGGCGCCACCAGCAGCGCCGCCTCCCCCCGCTCGCGACGCCCGAGCGCCGAGGAGAGGACGGCGGTGAGGAGGGTGTCGGCGACGCCGGCGGCGAGCTTGTTGAGCGTATTGTAGGTCGCGGGCGCCACGAGGTAGGCGTCGAACGGCGCCCCGCCCCCGAGGTGCTCCGCGCGCGCCGAGAGCGCCGTGATCGCCGCGCGGTCACAGCTCCAGCTGAGGGCGTCGAGGCCCACGTAGCGCCCCGCCTCCTCCGACACAAACGCCGTCACCTCCGCCCCCCGCCGCCGCAGCGCCCGCGCCACGAGCGGCGCCTTCATCGCCGCGATCCCCCCGCACACCAAGAGCGCCACCCGCCGCCCCCGCAGGTGGTCTGAGCGCGCCGGGACGGCGTGGTCCGCGAGGGGCTCGGAGCGGGGGGGGCTGAGGTCCCAGGGGGGCTGCTTGAACATGCGCGACTCGACTTGGCGCCGGGCGGCGCGGCGAGGGGGAGCGTGGCGGGCGGTCGCCGCTGGCGACCCCATGTAGCAACATGTAGCACAATGTAAGACACGGCGCCAACCCCCACGCGACGATGAGGCGCGCACATGTGGGAAATCCGTCACAACGGCGCACACATAATAAGAGCCTGGCACCTCTTGATTCCCCAAAAAACAGAGCCCGAACAGAGCCCGAAAACATCGAGGCCCAGGCGGCGAGCCCAGGCCTCTCTCAGCGCGCGAGGGGCGCCGCGGCGCCCGAGGGCTCAGGGCGCGGGCGCGGGCTCCACGGCGGGCGCGGGCGCGGGCGCAGGCGCGGGGGAAGGAGCCGCCTCAACGGCGGGCGCGGGCGCAGGCGCGGGCGCAGGCTCCACGGCGGGCGCGGGCGCAGGCGCGGGGGCAGGAGCCGCCTCAACAGCGGGGGCAGGCGCGGGAGCGGGCTCCACGGCGGGGGCAGGCGCGGGAGCGGGCTCCACGG
>VGTA01000484.1 GCA_016874875.1 Deltaproteobacteria bacterium
GATCGACGCCGCGCGCGGGCTCATGAAGGACTCGCTGCTCCAGGCGGGCACCTACCACCACGAGCGCGCGCAGGCCTTCCGCGCCCGCGCCCTCGACGCCGACAGCGAGCTCGACCGCGAGTCGCTCATGCGCGACGCCAAGGAGAGCTACCGCGCCGCCGCCACCTCCTACCAGCGCTACCTCGCCCGCTACAAGCAAGACGAGAACACCTACGAGCTGATGTACCTAGTGGCGGACGCGCTGTACTTTAGCGAGGACTACCCAGGCGCCCTCGCGCGGTATGTGCAGGTGCGCGACTCCCGCCTCGGCGACGAGCACAAGGAGGAGGCGGCGTTCTCGGCGATTCTGTGCCAGATGGAGGTGATCAAGGAGGCGGTGCGCGCGGGGCGGCTCGCCCCCAAGCCCTCGCTCCTCGACGAGCAGCGCGCCGCGGTGGAGGGCGCGGTGGAGGCGCCCACCACCGACGAGCGCCCCGCCGCGGCGGGGGCGGCGGCGCCGGAGGGCGCGGCGGGGCCCGTTAAGGTCACGCCGGAGGAGCTGCCCCCCCTCGCGCAAGAGGCGCTGGCCCTGCGCGACGCCTACCTGCGCGCCAACCTCTCGAGCGCCGAGGACCCCGAGCGCGTCCCCGTGATGGTCTACAAGGTGGGCGAGATTCACCTCGACTACAAGGACTACCCCAAGGCGCGCGAGCGCTTTGAGCGCATCATCGCCGACTTCCCCAAGTCCTCCGTGGCGGTGGCAGCCGCCAACGCACTCATCGAGACCTACCGCGAGGAGCAGGACTGGGCCAAGATGGCGGAGTGGGCGGAGCGCATCGCGCAGGCGGGCCTCGGCAAGGAGCTCGAGGGGCAGGCGAAGGTGTGGCGGGTGGGCGCGCTCTTCAAGACGGCGCAGGCGCTCTTTAACGGCAAGCGCTACGAGGAGGCCGCCAAGGAGTACCTGAGCCTCGTGGACCAGAATCCCGACAACGAGTTCGCCGCCGCCGCCCTCAACAACGGCGCCGTGGCCTTTGAGCGGGCGCGTATGTTCGATTCCGCCATGCGGACCTTTGAGCGCATCTTCCAGCAGTTCCCCAACAGCGAGTTCTCCGAGAACGCGCTCTTCCGCGTGGCCTACAACGCCGAGCGCTTCTACGACTACGACAAGGCGGTGGTGACCTTCTCGGAGCTCGCGCGCCGCTACCCCACAGGCGAGAACGCCGCCGACGCCTCCTTCAACGCCGCGCGCCTCCTAGAGCAGACGCAGCAGTACGACGCCGCCGCGCGCGCCTACGAGCAGTTCGTGCAGCGCTTCCCCGACCGCGCTGACGCCCCCGAGGTGTTCTTTGGCGCCGCCACCTGCTATGAGCGCCTCAAGGACCCCAAGAATCAGCTCCGCATCTATGATTCGTTCCGCAAGAAGTTCGGCGGCGACCCCAAGGCGAGCAAGCTGGTGGTCCGCGGGCTGGCGGAGAGCGTGGAGATCTACAAGAGGCTCGGCAACGCCCGCCAGGCCGCGCTGCTGCAGCGGCAGCTCATCAAGGAGTTTGACGAGCGCGGGCTGCCCCCCGGCTCCTATGAGGCGCGCTTCCCCGCGCAGGCGGCCTTTGAGCTCATCGAGGAGCGCTTTGACGCCTTCACGCGCCTCAAGATCGCCGGCACGCTCAAGCAGCAGGGGCTGGTGATCAAGAAGATGAAGGACGAGATCGTGGGCCTCACGGAGAGCTACAGCGACCTCCTGCGCTACAAGGCGCTCGACTGGACCATCGCGGCGTTCTACCGCATCGGCCTCCTCCGCCAGCTCTTCGCCACCGCCCTCTACGCCGTGCCGATGCCGAGCAACCTCACCCCCGAGGAGGAGGACATCTACACGACGCAGATCGAGGAGATCGCGATTCCCATCGAGGACGAGGCGGTGCAGCGCTTTGAGGCGGCCTACGAGAAGGCGCGCGAGTTCCGCATCGCCAATGAGTGGACGCGCAAGATTCTGCTCTCGCTCAACAAGTACAAGCCCGCGCAGTACCCCACCTTTAAGGACGAGAAGCGCCTAGAGGTGCGCGACCTGTTCACGACGTCGCAGCTGCTGCTCCCCAAGGAGTCGCGGGCGCTGCTGGCGCCCGCAGAGACGCCCGCAGAGACGCCCCCAGGGACGCCCCCAGGGACGCCCCCAGGGACGCCCCCCGAGGGCGGGCAGCCAGGCGCGCCCACTCCCGCCGCCCCGGCGGGCGCGTCGGGCGCCAAGGGGCCCTCGGCGCCCGAGGCGGGGGGGCGGGCGCCCAAGCTGCCCGCGTCGCCCGCGGCGCCCGGGGGCGCGCCTGCGCCCGAGCCCCCCGCCGCCGAGGTGGATGTTGAGGAGGTGGAGCTGTGATGAAGCCTTGCACGTCGCCCGCGCTCGCGCGCCTCGCCCCGCGCGGGGCGCACGTCGCGCTCGTGGCCCTCGTGGCCCTCGCCCTCTCCCTCGCCGCCTGCGGCGCCGCCCCGCCGCCCGCGCCAGCCCCGGCGCCCGACCCCGCCCCCGCCCCGTCGCAGGGCGCGAAGGGCGCGCAGGGCGCGCAGGGCGCGCAGGCGGACGCCGCCGCGGGCGCTGACGCCGAGGTCGCCACGGCGCGCCAGGAGAGCTACCAGCTGCTCGTGGACGCGGACGCGCTGGTGCGGTCGGGCAAGCTCGAGGAGGCGGAGGCGGTCTTTCGGCGCGTCTCTGAGCGCACCCCCGAGATCCCCGAGGCGCACTACAACCTCGGCGTGATCGCTGAGCGCAACGCGCTGCCTCAGGTGGCGCGCGGGCACTACGAGGCGGCGATCGGCGCGCGCGCGGATTTCTCCGCGGCGCACCTCGCCCTCGTCCGCTTCGCCCTGCGCGCCAAGGACGCGCGCGGCGCCCTCAGCGACGTGGAGTCGCGCCTGCGCGCCGACCCCAAGAACCTCGGCCTCCTCAACGCCCGCGGGCGCCTCCTCAACGCCCTCAACGAGCGGCGCGAGGAGGTGATTCGGGAGGCGAAGCTAGTGCTGCGCGAGGATGAGCAGAACGTGCCCGCGATGGCCAACCTCGCCACCTCCTATGCCGCCGAGGGGAAGCACGAGCTCGCTATCGCCATCCTCGAGAACGCCAAGGCGCTCGACCCAAGCAACCCCGAGGTCTACGCCCGTATCGCGCAGAGCCAAGAGGCCCTCGGCGAGCAGCTCGCCGCCCGCTTCACCCTCGAGGCCGCCGTGGCGCTCCCGGAGGGGAGCAGCGCCGAGATCCACAACCAGCTCGGCTTGATCTATCACAAGGCGGGCGACTACCCGAGCGCCGCCGAGCAGTTCACGCGCGCCCTGGCGCTCTGGCCGCAGATGATTGAGGCGCAGGTGAATCTGGGCAACGCGCTCAAGGGGCAGCAGCGCTTCCCTGAGTCCTCGGAGGCGTTCAACCAGGCGCTCTCGATGAGCGCCGATTTCCCCCCCGCCCTCTTCAACCTCGGCATCCTGTTCCTCGACGGCTCCTTTGAGTCGCTCGACAAGGTCAATCAGCTCCAGCAGTCGCTGGAGTACTTCCAGCTCTTCCTTAGGACCAACCCTCCTCAGCAGGACGTGCTCTTGGTGGGCGACTACGTGAAGGAGTGCGAGCGCCTCATCGAGGTGCAGAAGAAGATTAAGGAGCAGGCGGCGGCGGCGCCTGACCCGGTGGCGCCCGACTCGGCGGCGGCGCCCGACCCGGCGGCGGCGCCCGACCCGGCGGCGGCGCCCGACCTGGCGGCGCCCGACCCGGCGGCGGGTTCCGCGCTAGAGCTCGACGGAGCTGCGCCCGCCCCAGCGCCCGAGCCCGCCCCCGCGCCAGCCCCCGCGCCAGCCCCCGCCCCTGCCCCTGAGCCTGCCCC
>VGTA01000485.1 GCA_016874875.1 Deltaproteobacteria bacterium
TTTACCAGCGGGCTCATCTCCACAACACGCGCTACCCCACGCGCCTCATCTTCGTGCTGCCGCGGCGCGCCCTCGTTGAGCAGACCGCCCAGCGATTTGAGCGCTGGATTGCTCAACTCGGCTTGACAGTCCCTGTGTACATCTTGATGGGCAAGAGCACAGGAGACAGAAGCTGGCACCTCAGCCCTGAGCAACCCGCCGTGATCATCGGCACCCAAGACATGGTCTTATCGCGCGCCCTCGGGCGCGGCTACGGGGCGTCGCCGGGGCGCTGGCCCATCGACATGGGGCTCTTTAACTCAGACTGCCTCTATGTGTTTGACGAGGTGCAGCTGATGGGGCCGGCGCTCGCCACGGCGATTCAGCTGAGCGTGGCGCGGGGGGGGGCGTGGGCTCCTCAGCGCCCCTGTTACACGTGGCTCATGAGCGCGACCCTCTCGCCTCGCTGGTTTGAGCAGCTCCCCGAGCTCCGCGCCTGGAGAGAGGGCGCCGAGGAGCTGGCGCTCGCTGATGATGATCGAGGAGGTCCGCTGTGGAGGGGGACTAAGCGATTGACCTTAGAGGAGGAGGGTCAGTCGCTAGGCGCGGGCGCGCTGATCAATCGGTCTCAACAGCTCTTTGATGGACTTTTGGTCAACGACCCCAACAGGCTGCATCTCGCGATCTTCAACACCGTCAAGGGCGCTCAAGAGGCATACAGCGCGGTGCTCAAGGAGCTGCCGCGCGCCGAGGAGCATACAGCGGTGACCGACTGGAGAGCGCGCTTTGTGGTGAGGCTCCTCCACTCGCGCTTCACGCCCGCTGACCGCGCGCGGCTGATGGAGGAGGTCTTGGCGCTCACGCGGGGGGCTGAGGGGAAGGTGGTGCTCTTGATCTCGACGCAGGTGGTGGAGGCGGGCGTTGACCTGAGCGCGCACCGCCTCAGCACGCAGCTCTGCCCGTGGCCGAGCCTCGTGCAGCGCCTTGGGCGCCTCGCGCGGCGGGGAGGGGATGGGGGGCTGTTTGTGGAGACCTTGGCAGATCTGAAGAAGCAGAGCGCTCCCTACGAGACGGCGGAGCTCGAGGCTTGCCTCAGGCTCTTAAGTGATCTGGTGGCTCAAGATCGACTCGATTTAGGCCTCTGTGGGTTAGCGGAGCTGAGGGAGACGCTTGCGCAGCGCCCGGAGCTCTACGCCGCCCAGAGCGCGCCCCCGCTGCGCGCTGATGAGCTGCGCGACCTGTTCGACACGAGCGTGGACCTCACGGGCGGGTACACCGACGTCTCTCGCTATATCCGTGACGCGGAGGAGTCTGAGGTGCTTGTGGGGTGGTCAGATCTGAGGCAAGAAGAGGCGCCCGCGAGCGACCTGCGCCCCAACCCCGCGCATCTCTGTCAGGTGAGCCTCTCTGTGGCGCGTAAGCTGTTCGGGAAGCCCAAGGAGCCGTGGCGCGGCTGGGCGTGGGACTACGTGGCGGAGGAGTGGAGGGCGCTCCACGGCCCTCGCTCGCCATACCTACGCCCTGGGGCGCGCGTGCTCCTCGCGCGGGAGTGTGGCGGCTACTCAGCGGACCTGGGGCTCTTGGCGAGCGAGAGCGCCGCAAGCACGCCCCGCAGGGCTCTTGAGCCCGTCACCGCCGAGGAGATGTGCGACTCGGGGGAGGAGGCGGACGCGCTGAGCGTGATGGACGCGCGCGAGGGCAGAGGGGGAGCGGAGGGGGAAGAGAGCGCGGAGGGGGGGTGGCAGACCATCGCCGAGCACGGCGCCGCGGTGGGCGAGGAGGCGATGAGGCTCGCGTCTGAGCTGGGGCTCAACGATGAGCTCCAGCGCCTCCTCGGCTTGGCGGGGCGCTGGCATGACTACGGGAAAGCCCACATCCTCTTTCAGTCCCGCGTGGACGCTGAGCGCGCGAGCGCGCTGCGCGCAGATTGGGCGAAGGCCCCCCAAGGGGCGTGGCGTGCCCCAAGGGGAGACGCGCGAGGGTTTAGGCATGAGCTGGCGAGCGCCCTCGCCTTGTTCGCGCTCGTTGAGCGTTTTTGTCCTCCCGAGGACGAGAAGCGCCTCGGGGAGTTTGGCTTCTTGGCGAGCGGGGGCGTGGAACTCGAGTCGCGCGAGGGGAGGGCGCTCGTCGAGGAGGTGGCGGGGCTCAACGCGAGTCAGTTTAACCTGCTCGTGTATCTCGTGGCGAGCCACCACGGCAAGGTGCGCGCGCGCCTCTCGTCCACGCGGCATGACCAGCAGCGCTTTGAGCGCTCAGGGGCGCTGTGTGTGCGTGGGGTGACGGAGGGAGACTCGGTGGGGGAGGT
The DNA here is from genome assembly GCA_016874875.1 of Deltaproteobacteria bacterium. Classification (GTDB taxonomy): domain Bacteria; phylum Myxococcota_A; class Bradymonadia; order UBA7976; family VGTA01; genus VGTA01. The sequence continues at coordinate 2,285 of VGTA01000485.1, forward strand.
TGAGATGCGCACCTCCGCAGGGCGCCTTGAGCGCTGCCCGGCGCTCTCCCTCTCGCTTGAGCCGAGCGCCCTCGGGCTGTCGACGCGGACGGGGGCGTCCTGGGTGGAGCGCGTGGAGCGCCTCTTGAGTGAGCACGGGCCCTTCAGGCTCACCTTCTTGGAGTCGATCTTGCGGGCGGCGGATGTGCGCTGCTCGCGCCTCGTGGAGCAGATGAGCGCGCCGTCGTCGGCGCGGCGTGAGGAGACGGTATGAGCATGCACCTTATGGAGTTTGGCGGCTGCCGCCGCCGCTCGATCGGCGCTTACCTCAAGGCGCTTGGGCTCTTTAAGGCGCTCAGCGGGTGGTGGCCTCGGTCGCGCGCGCTGTGGGGCGGCGAGGTCTTCTGTGTGTATCTGCCAGCGGGCGTCACGCGCGATGAGGTGATTGATCGCTTTATGAATGAGTGGTCACCGGAGCCGACCTTCTCGTTTTGGAACACCGACGGTGGGTGGTTTAAGAAAAGGGCTACGCCGCCCTTTCAGGTTCCATCCCATTTCACCGGGCAAGGGGGGGTTGAGAGGCTCAGTGAGCTCAATAAGCGCGCAGGTGAGCTGGTCGCTCACTTAAACGAGCTCTCTCCGAATGCCATTGACGACATCAAGACCGTCAAGACGGAGCTCATCACCTCTTGCGCTCAGCGTTTCGCGTGGCTGCAGCCTTGGATCAACACGGCGATGCCGCTCGACGCGGAGGGGGAGCCGAGGGCGGCGGCGCTCTTGGGCGCGGGGGGGTGTGATGGGCGCTTCGACATCGCCAAGAACGCGCTGACAGACCTCATCAAGATGCTGAGGGGGGATGAGGCGATCGCGCGCTCCGCTCTGCGCGCGAGCTTGTTTGGTGGTGTCTCTCATGAGGTCCTCGATGTGAACCCCTCGCTCCTCAACCCCCAGGCGGGCGGCGGGTTCAACATGGGCGTCAAGGGGGACGGCGCGCACACCAGCACGCCTTGGGATGTGGCGCTGACCCTCAGCGGCGTGACGCTGTTTCAGCCTGCGCTGAGCGCGCGCGGTGACGAGAGCGAGCAGGCGGCGCTCAGCATGCCGTTCGCCTTCACGCCGGTGCCCGTCGACTCCACGCAGACGGCGGCGGAGGTGTCCACCAAGGAGCAGCTGGCGCCGATCTGGGAGCGCCCGCTGACGCTCACGGAGGTGACCGCGCTGATGCGTGACGGTCGCCTGCGTTTCGCTCAGCGCAACGCCCTCGACGCCGCTGAGGCGATGCGCGGGCTGGCGCGCCTCGGGGTGGAGCGCGGGGTGGTGTGCTTTGATCGGTACTTGGTCGCGGAGCGCAACGGCCTGAGCCGCTATGTGGTCTACTTGGGCTCTTGGGCGCCGTCGCCGAACCCGCGCGAGGGGTGGCTGCGCGACCTCGACGCGCGCGGGTGGCTGTCGCAGGTCACGCTGTGCGCTCGTAAGACAAATTTGAGCAGCAAGGAGGTGCCGCGCGCGCTTCAGACGCGCTGCGTGGCGCTGCTGGAGTCGATCGGGCGCGCGCTGAGGG
>VGTA01000486.1 GCA_016874875.1 Deltaproteobacteria bacterium
CGCCAGCGCCCCTCGGGCGTCGCCGAGCGCGTCGAGGGCGAGGGCGGGGAGCGCGTCGAGGGAGAGGGGCGCGGCGGCGAGGCGCCCGCGCAGGAGCCACGGCGCTAGGCCCGCCGCGAGCCCCGCGGCGGCGGCGAGGGCGGCGGCGGCGCGCTCAAGGGGGCGCGCGGCGCGCCACCCCTCCGGCGCCCCTCGCCCCGGCGCCCCCCGCCCTGGCGCCGCCTCCCCCGCCCGCAGCGGCACCCACGACGCCCAGCCGCCCAAGAGCAGCCCGTAGACGGCGAGGGGGGCGTAGGCGGGGCTGGCGGCCAGCCCCTGCGCGAGCGCCACGCCCGCCAGCAGCGCCGCGAGCGGCGAGGTGGGGCGGCGCCAGAGCTCCACGAGCGCCACGCCGACGAGGGCGAGGAGCGGGGCGTGCCAGGTGGCGAGGGAGGGCGCGGCGAGGAGGGGCGCGGCGAGGAGGGCGTAGGCGCCGCCCGCGAGCCACGCGAGGTCGCGGCGCAGGTAGAGGCGCTGCGCGCCCGCCGTCACCGCCGCGAGCCCCACGAGGAGCCAGAGCGCCTCGGGGAGCTTGGCGGCGAGGGGCACCCCGGGCGCCACGAGGTCGCGCAGCGCGCCGAGGCCGCTCGAGAGGTGCGCCGCGAAGGGCAGCGTGGGGCCGCCGAGCGCCTGCTCGGCGGTGAGGCCGCGGCTGAGCGCCTGCGCCTCATAGAGGGTGGCGGCGAGGTCGGGGCTGAGGGCGCTCGGGCGCCGCAGCCCCGGCTCGGCGAGGGAGAGCAGCGCCGCGCCCCAGCCCACGAGCCCGAGGGCGGCGAGCAGGCGGTTGGCGAGCTCCGGGCGCTCCGGGGGTGGCGTGTGCCGCGGCGCCCGCCGCCCCCCCCCCCCCCCCCCGCCCTCGAACGCGTCCTCCCCCCCCTCGAGCGCCCCAAACGCCTCCCCCTCCGTCGGCGCCGCCTGCGCCCCACGCGCCGGCGGGGGGGCTAGGTAGGGGGCGGTCTGCGCCAGCGGCGCCCGCGGCGCGGGCGGCGGCGCGGCGACCGGCGCGCGCGCCGCGCCCTGCGCCGTCGGGGGCGCGGTGATGGGCGTGAACGCGGCGGTCTGCGTGGGCGCGGCGGTCTGCGTGGGCGCGGCGGTCTGCGCGGGCGCGGCGGTCTGCGCGGGCGAGAGAGGCTGCGCGGGCGCGGCGGGCTGCGCGGGCGGGGCGGGGTGGGGGGCGCGGGGGTCAGTCATCATCGTCCTCTGGGCGCGCGCCGCGGGGGGCGCTCGGCTGGGTTAAGAGGGCGGCCCAGGCGTCGCCGGCGGCGGCGCGGCGGCAGGCCTGCTCGGCGCAGCGGAGGCCGTCCACGGCGGCGCTGGCGATCCCCCCCGCGTAGCCCGGGCCCTCGCCGCAGGGGTAGAGGCCGCGCGCCTCGGGGTGCTCGAGCGTGAGGGGGTCGCGGGGCACGCGGACGGGCGACGAGGTGCGCGACTCCACCCCCACGAGCAGCGCCTCCTCGCTGAGGTAGCCGCGCAGGCGCTCGCCGAAGTCCTTGAGGCCGGCGCGCAGGCGGCGGGCCACCTGCGGCGGGAGGACCTCGTCGAGGGGGGCGCTCACCACGCCGGGCACGTAGGAGCAGTCGGGGAGGGCGGCGGAGGGGCGGCGCTTGAGGAAGTCGACGAGGCGCTGCGCCGGGGCCGCCACGAGCGAGCGCGGCGCGCCGCCCGCGCCCCCGCCGGCCGCCTGCGCCGCCTCGTAGGCGCGCGCCTCCACCGCCCGCTGGAAGGCGAGCGCGGCGAGAGGGCCCTCGGCGGCGTAGGGGGCGAAGTCGGCCTCCTCCACCGCCACCACCACGCCCGAGTTGGCGAAGCGCCCGTTGCGCTTGTAGGGGGACCAGCCGTTGACCACCACCTCGCGCGGCGCGGTGGCGGCGGGGGCGATGATGCCGCCGGGGCACATGCAGAACGAGAAGACGCCCCGCCCCTCCGCCTGCGTCACGAGGCGATAGGAGGCGGAGCCCACGGCGTCGGGGCGCGCGCCGTGGTACTGCGCCTCGTCGATGAGCGCCTGCGGGTGCTCGGCGCGCACGCCGAGGGCGAAGGGCTTGGCCTCGACGCGCACGCCCTCGGCGCGCAGGAGCTCAAAGACGTCGCGGGCGCTGTGGCCGGTGGCGAGCAGCACGCCCTCGCTCGCGCGCAGCTCCTCCCCCGAGGCGAGTCGCACCCCCGCCGCCCGCCGCCCCTGCCCCTCGCGCGCCCACAGCAGCCCCACCACGCGCGCGTCAAAGCGCACCTCCCCCCCCTGCGCGCGGATCGACTCGCGGAGCGACTCGATGACCTTTGGGAGTCGGTTGGTGCCGATGTGGGGGTGCGCCTCAAAGCGCACCTCGGGGGGCGCGCCGTGCTCGGCGAGCAGGCGGAAGATGAGGTCCACGGGGCCGCGCTTCTTGGCGCGCGTGTAGAGCTTGCCGTCGGAGTAGGTCCCGGCGCCGCCCTCGCCAAAGCAGTAGTTGGAGTCGGGGTTGACCTCCCCGGCGCGGTTGAGCAGCGCGAGGTCGCGGCGGCGGTCGCGCACCGCGCGCCCGCGCTCCACCACCACCGGGCGCACGCCCAGCGAGAGGGCGCGGAGGGCGGCGAACAGCCCCGCTGGCCCCGCGCCCACGATGAGCAGCGACGGCGCCCCCACGCCCACCTCGCGGCGGGGGGCGGGGGCGGGGGCGTGGGCGCGCGCCTCGTCCTCGGACTCGTAGAGGCGCGCCACCACGCGCCCGACGACCGGGCGGCGGCGGGCGTCCACGGAGCGCTTGAGGAGCTCGTAGCCCGCCCAGCCCTCCCCCGCCCCCGCCTCCGCCGCCAGGGCGGCGCGGAGTCGCTCGTCGGTGTAGGCGACCTCCACGGGCAGCGTCAGCGTCACCTCCCTCATGCGCGCGCCGCCCCCTGCGGCGCCGGCTGGGCGTCCGCGGGCTTGAGGTAGAGGAAGCAGCGCAGCACAAAGAAGGCGCCCACGGCGGCGAGGAGGTGCTTGAGGGTGTGCCCGCTCACCCCCTCGGCCGTGAGCGCGTAGAGCGCGCGGTCAAAGTGCTCGGCCGCCTTGGCGAGTCCGTAGGCGCCGAAGCCCAAGAGCAGATCCCGGGCGCGCGGGCGCGCGGCCGCCACCGACCACAGCCGCGCCGCAGAGGCGAGCGCGAGGAGGAGCGGCAGCGCCTGGCACATGGCGTAGAAGCGCAGGTCCTGCGCGAGGTGCCCGTAGAGGGTGGCGGCGACGCCGGCGGCCTCGAGGGTGACAAAGAGCACGAAGGGGGCGCGCAGGCGCGACTGGGCGGCGATGAGGCTGAAGCTGACGCCGAGGAAGGCGAGCGACATCGGCAGGCGGTCCCACAGCAGCGCCTCGTCGCTCGGCGCCCAGTGGTAGTACGCCGAGCCGGCGCAGATGAGCACCAGCCCCACCAGGAAGGTGACGAGGCCGAGGAGCACGTCGCGCCCGAGGGCGAAGCGCGGGCGGCGCAGGAGGCCGTAGAGGCCCACGGCGAGGAAGGCGGCGTTGGAGAGGACGTTGAGCGCGTTGGGGATTCCCCACAGGGCGTGGGCGTCGGCGAACAGGTGGTAGCTCTGCGCCTGCGGCACGGGCGGGAACGAGAAGGCGCCGGCGGTGAGGATGGCGATGAGGGCGTAGGCGATGCGCTCGAACGGGAGCGCGCGCGCCGGCGTGGGCGTGGGCGAGGTGGGCGGGGGGAGGGTGCTGTTCACGATGGGGCCCTGCGGTGTGGGGGTGCGCTGTGGCGCCTTATGGCACACACCTGTCTAAAAGCCAAGCGCCTCACGGCGCCCCCCTTTCACGGCGCCCCC
>VGTA01000487.1 GCA_016874875.1 Deltaproteobacteria bacterium
GCCGCCGCCCTCGCCCCCCCCGCCGACCCCGCCGCCCCCGCCGACGACCCCCTCGCCGACCCCCTCCTCCTCGCCGACGCCAGCGTGGAGGTGTGGACCGAGGGGGGCGACACCCCCGCCCGCCTCGTGGCGCAGGCGCGCCTCGACGCCGCCGGCGCCGCCCCGCTCCGCCTCTCCCCTGGGCGCTACTGGCTCCGCGCCCCCGCCTGGGGCGCCGACACGCAGGTGACCGCTGAGGTGCGCGCCGAGGAGGGAGAGGCGCAGCCCCTCGCGCTCCCCCTCGCCCGCCCCGCCCTCCTCACGGTGCGCGCCGCGCGCGCCGAGGGGGACGACGGCGGCGCGGGGCCCGGCGAGGCGCTCGGCGCCAAGCTCGTGCTCGAGCCCGTGGGCGAGCGCGGCGGGCGCGACAGGCTCATCGTCCCCTTCCTCGGCTCGACGAGCGTCCTCGTCCCCCCCGGCGCCTGGCGCGCCGCCGTGACGCGCGGCTGGCACTTCAGCGCCCACGCCGAGGACCTCACCCTCGCGGCGGGCGAGCGGCGCGCCCTTGAGGTGACCCTCACGGAGCTCATCCCCACCCCCGGCTGGAGCGCCGGCGAGTTCCACCAGCACTCCACCCCCAGCCTCGACAGCGCCGTCAGCCGCCCCCTGCGCGTCCTCTCCAACGTCGCCGAAGGCGTGGGCTTTATGCTCCCGAGCGACCACGACGTCCTCACCGACTACGCCGGCGCCATCCGCGCGCTCGGGCTCGAGGAGCAGGTGACGTCGCCCATGAGCGGCGTGGAGATCTCGCCGCGCACGGGCCACCTCGGCGCCTACGGCCTGCCCTACGACGTCGACCACCCCACCGCCGCCGGCGGCGCGCCGCCCCTCTCCGTGGAGGAGGAGCCCGGGCGCTGGCGCCTGCGCTGGATCCCGGAGCTCGTGGCGGAGGCGCGGGCGCGCGGCGCGCGGCTCGTCCAGGTGAACCACCCCCGCGACGACGCCGGCTACCTCGACACGGTGGGCTACCGCCCCGGGGACGCCCTCGCGGCGCTCACGCACCCGCACTGGACGCCCGATTTCGACTCCATAGAGATCTACAACGGCTCCTATGACTTCTGTGAGGTCTTCCGCGACTGGCAGAGCCTGCTCCTGCAGGGCCTCCGCGTCACCGGCGTGGGCAACAGCGACAGCCACGACCTCGGGCGCCCCGTGGGCTACCCCCGCAACTACCTCCCCACCGCCGCCGCGCGCCCCGCCGGCGTGACCGCGGACGAGATCGTGTCGGGCGTGCGCGCCGGGCGCGTGAGCGTGGGCGGCGGCGCCTACCTCGACCTCCCCGACGGCCCCCTCCTCGGCGACACCGTCCTCGGGGGAGCGCAGCGGATCCGCGTGCGCCTCCGCACGCCCCCGTTCGCCCGCGCGACCCGCATCGCGGCCTTCTTCCGCGGCGCGGAGGTGTGGTCGCGCGCGCTCGACGCCCCCGAGGAGGCCGTGGTGGACTTTGACGAGGTGGTGGCGCTCACCCTCGAGGGCGACGGCCCCCTCGTGTTCTTCGCCGAGGGCCCCGCCCTCCCGCTCGTCCACCCCGGCGCCCCCACTTTCGCCTTCACCAACCCCCTCTGGGTGGACGCCGACGGCGACGGGCGCGTCACGCCCCCCGCCCCCCTCGCCGCCCCCCCCCTGGTCACGAGCTTCTGCGGCCCCTGAGGCGGCGGGCGCGGGGCGGGGGCGCCCCGAGGCTGGGGGGGCTGTTGTGGGCCGTGTGATTTATGTTGTGTAGGATTATCTCACATTGGTATACATTCAATCACGCCACACGCCACACGCCACACGCCACGCGCCACGCGCCACACCGCGCCACAACCACCGCCCCCACATCGCCGCTTCACGCACACCCAACCGCCTCAAGGAATCACCTCATGCGCGCACCCAAGCCCCTCCAGGGCGCCCTCCTCGCCGGCCTCGCCGTGACCCTCATCAGCGCCCCGGCGCACGCCGATCGGCGCACCTCGCTGGCGGGCAACCAGCTCATCAAGGACCGCGACGACTCCTTCGTCTATCCGCAGGCCATGCTGGAGTACAACAACACGCTGTCGCTCGACTACGGCGCGGCGGAGACGGACGGCAACGCGCTGCTGATCGCGGGCCCTAACAAGAAGTCCGCCTTGGGCGTGGCGCTGCACCGCGGCGACGTGACCATGCCGCTCGGGGGGCTCTCTTATCTAGTGAAGGACCTCGAGCGCGGCGTGCTCGGCGGCGCGCCGAGTCTGTCGCCGGACGCGGAGGTGTTTGGTACGGCGGCGTCGATCGCGGATCTGATGTATGCCATGCGCCTGGGGAAGAACAGCCTGGGCTTCCGCCTCGGGCTCACGTCCGTGGGGGACATCTCGACGCCTGACAAGGGGAAGGATTCGGGCAGCGCGGGCTTCGGGGTGCGCGTGAGCGCCGGGTACTCGATGGGCAAGCGGGGGGATTTTGTGTTTGATTTCTCCAACACGAGCGGCTCGCAGGTGCAGGAGAATAAGAACGTGCGCGAGTTCTCTGTGCTCGGCGCGCACCTCGGGGGGCGCTTTCGGGTGTCTCAGAATCAGGCGAAGACGTTTAAGCTGGTGGCGCTGGCGGATTTTAACTTCGCGAGCACGAGCGACACGGACCTGGTGGCGCCGGGGGACCCGGCGGTGACGAATCAGGTGTTTTCGCTGATGGCGGGGTTCGGGCCGGCTTACTCGACGAAGGACAAGAAGCTCAAGGTGGCGTTTCACGCGACGGCGGGGTTCGTGAGCAACTCGAGCGACCCGAACACGGAGGTGAAGGAGGATGGGGACTCGCGCGCTCTGGTGGTGTTCCCGGGGTTCAACGTGGCGCTCGAGTACGCGATTCGCGACTGGCTCTACTTCCGCTCCGGGGCGATCTCGGCGTTCTCGTTGCTCTCCACGAGCGCGGAGCGCGGTGATGCGCGGAGTCAGAACGGGCTGTCGCCGCTCTTTGGGTGGAACGCGGGGCTGGGGGTGGCCCTCGAGCGCTTTAAGCTGGACGCGACGCTCAACCACGGCTTCATCACGAACGGGCCGGCGATTCTGAGCGGGGCGCAGACGGCGGGGATGTTGGCGCTGGTGTCGGCGACGGTGGCGTTCGGGGACGCGGGGCGCGCACCGAGGGCTGAGGGTGAGCAGCCAGCGGGGGCGCAGCCTAAGAAGGACTGAGGGGGCTCAGGGGGGACTCAGGGCGCGCTGGCGGGTGGCCTCGTAGAGGATCATGGCGGCGGCGGCGCTCACGTTGAGGGAGTCGACGACGCCGCTCATGGGGATGCGCGCGAGGTGGTCGGCCGCCGCTGCCCACTCGGGGGTGACGCCCTTGTCCTCGGCGCCTAGGACGAGGGCGGTGGGGCCGCGGAGGTCGAGGGCGTAGGGGGGGCGGGCGCCCTCGAGGTGGGTGATGATGAGCTGGACGCCGCGCGCCTTGAGCCAGGGCAGCGCCTCGGCTCGGGTGCAGGTGGCGGTGGGGACGCTGAAGGCGCCGCCGAGGCTGTTGCGCAGGGCGTTGGGGTGGTAGAGGTCGCAGGGGCAGTCGCAGAGCACGACGCCGCTGACGCCGAGGGCGTCGGCGGTCCTCAGGAGGGCGCCGAGGTTGCCAGGCTTCTCGATTCCTTCGAGGATGAGGAGCAGCTCGGGGCCTCGGGTGGCGCGGAGGGCGGCGGTGAGGGCGTCGAGCGTGTGGGGGCGGGCGCGGAGGATGGCGATGGCGTTGGGGGTGTGGGCGCGGTAGGCGATGCGGGTGAAGAGCTCGGGGGGGCACCGGGCGTAGAGGCGCTGGTGGTGGCCGCTCGG
>VGTA01000488.1 GCA_016874875.1 Deltaproteobacteria bacterium
GCCCCGCGCCCGCCCCGAGCGCGATTCTTCTGCTAGATAGCCCGCCTCAAATCAAAGGAGTCCCCTCGATGCGCCCCCGCCGCCCCCTCTCGCCTCTCTCGCCTCTCTCGCCCCTCGCGCTCCTCGCGCTCCTCACCTCATGCGACCTCGGCCTCGGCGAGGACGCGCGTCTGCGCGTGCTGCACGACGTGCGGGGCGTGGCCAACATCGAGGTCTGGATTGATGATGAGTTCAAGCTCGAGATCACGCCGAGCGAGCTCAGCCAGGACCTCAACCTCGCCGCGGGCGGCCACGCGCTCTCGCTGCGGTTCACGGGCGGCGCCGAGGAGCTGCTCGCGCACGACATCACCCTCAGCGAGCGCGTCAACCTGCTGGTGCTCGGGGGCGAGGGGCGGGAGATCGCCGTCACGGAGGTCAACCGCCCCCTGCCCGACGTGAGTCTCGACGAGCACGCCCTCGAGGTGGTCAACCTCGCGGGTGACCTCTCGTTTGAGCTGAGCCTGTCGAAGCAGACGCCGCCCGCCGGCGAGTCCTGCCCCGACGAGGCGGCGCGCTGCCCTCGCGCCGTGCTCGCCCTCCCGCAGACGTCCGCCGATGACGACGTGGAGGTGTCGGAGTTCCTGCGCGTGACCCCCGGCGCCACCGTCAACATCTCCACCGACCACCTGCCGCGGGGGGACTCAGACTTCGTGGACGACGACCTGCTGGGCGGTGAGACCTCCACCTTGCTGATTCGCGCCGTCGGCGGCGCTGAGGACCGCCCCACCCTGCGCCTGCAGCTCCTGCGCGCCCTCCCCTGAGGGGCCGAGGGCGGCGGGCGCCCCGGGGAGCGCCGCCGCGAGCGCCTGCTCAACGAGGTCCACCCACACGAGCTCTAGGGCGCCGCGCGCCTCTGGCTCAAAGGCCATCACCTCCTCCTGGTTGGAGCGCGGCATGATCACCCGGCGCATCCCCTCGCGCTGAGCGCCGAGCAGCTTCTCGCGGAGCCCGCCCACGGCCAGCACGCGCCCCTGGAGGGTGCACTCCCCCGTCATCGCCACGTCCTCGCGCAGCGCCCGCCCCGACATCAGCGAGTAGAGCACGCAGTAGAGCGCCACCCCCGCCGAGGGGCCGTCCTTGGGGACGGCGCCGTCGGGGAGGTGGACGTGGACGTCGAGGGCGTCAAAGTCGTGCAGCGACGCGAGCTCCTCGCCGCGGCGCACGCGCAGCGCCGTGAGCGCCGCCTGCGCCGACTCCTGCATCACCTCGCCGAGCCGCCCCGTGAGTCGGAGCGCCCCCTTGCCCTTGTAGCGCGCCGCCTCGATGTGGAGCACAGCGCCGCCCACCGCCGTCCAGGCGAGGCCGTTGACCACGCCGGGGGCGAGCAGGGGCACCGCGCGCTCGCGGGCGTGCTTGGGGGGGCCGAGCAGCGCCACGAGGTCCCCCACGGCGGGGGCGAGGGTGGGGGGGAGGGCGCCGGCGGGGGCGCGCGCGGCGCGGAGGGCGAGCTTGCGGCACAGGCGCGCCACGGCGCGCTCGAGCTGGCGCACCCCCGCCTCCTTGGTGTAGCGCGCGATGAGCTCGGTGAGCACCTCGCCGCTGAGAGTGAGCGCGCCGGCGGGCAGGCCGTGGCGGCTGAGGGCGTGCGGGAGCAGGTGCGCGCGGGTGATGGAGTGCTTCTCGGCGTCGGTGTAGCCGCTCAGCTCCACGAGCTCGAGGCGGTCGCGCAGGGGGGCGCTGAGGGCGCGCGGGTCGTTGACGGTGCAGATAAAGAGCACCTCGGAGAGGTCGAGGGGAATCTCGAGGTAGTGGTCGCGGAAGGCGCGATTCTGCTCGGGGTCGAGCACCTCGAGCAGGGCGGCCTCGGGGCTGCCGCGCCGCCCCTCGCCGAGCTTGTCGAGCTCGTCGAGCAGGAGCACGGGATTCTTGACCTTGGCGAGCCGCAGCGCGTCGCAGATTCGCCCCGGGACCGACGCCACGTAGGTGCGGCGGTGACCGCGGATGTCGGCCTCGTCGTGCACGCCGCCGAGCGACACGCGCACGAACGGGCGCCCGAGGGCGGCGGCCACCTCGCGCACGAGCGTGGTCTTGCCCACGCCGGGGGGGCCCGAGAGGCACAGGACGGTGCCCTGCGGGCGCCCCGAGAGGCGCGTCACGGCGAGGTGCTCCAAGACGCGCTCCTTGACCTCCGCGAGTCCCTCGTGGCGCGCGTCGAGGGCGGCGGCCACCTCGTCGAGGCTGAGGGCGCGCTCCTCGGCGCGCTTCTCCCAGGGGAGCTCGCAGACGAGCTCGAGGAAGCCCTTGAGGGTGTGCGCCTCGGGCCCCATCCCCGCGCCGCCGCGCAGCGCCTTGAGGGCGCGGCGCACCTCGCGGCGCGCCTCGATGGGCAGCGAGAGGGCGCCGAGGCGCTCCTCGATCGTCTTGGGCTCGCCCTCCTCCTCCTCGCCCCAGGGGTCCTTGGGCGGCTCGCGCTCCGCGCCGAGGCGCTCAAAGAAGCGGGCGCGCGGGTCACGCGGGTCGCGCGCGTCGCGCCCTGCCCCCTCGCCCCCCTCGCCCCCCTCCGCGAGGGCGGCGTGGCGGCGCTCGACGGTGCGCAAGACCATGGAGAGCTGCGTCAGGCGGCGGCGCAGGTTGGCGCGCTGCAGGTTGAGGCTGAACAGGTCGCTGAGGTTGCGCTGCACCTCGCCGAGGGCGCCGAGGGTGGAGACGTGCTCGAGGGCGAGCGCGTGGAGGAGGGCGATTCGCTCAAGGGAGGTGCCGCACTGCGCCCACAGCACGCGGGCGACCTCGTCGGGCTTGAGCGCCTCGAGGAGCTCGTGACTCCACTTGAGGAAGGGGCGCCGCCCGGCGGCCTCCTCGGCGAGGCGCTTGAGCTCGGGGCTGATCTCCTCGCGCCTCTCCTCGCGCTCGTTGAGCTGCGCGAGGAGCTGCGCGCCGAGCGCCTTGCGCTTGTCCCGCAGCGCGCCGAGGTCCACGCGGTCGTCGTTGACCCGCGCCTCCTCCACGGTGGCGAGGCGGATTCCCCGCGGGCCCTCCTCCACGGCGAGGAGGCGCACGCGCTGCACGTAGACCACGCGCGGCGAGGGCGGCTCGTCGGCGGGGGGCTTGCGGCGCCCGGGGGGGGGCTCGGTGGTGAGGGTGACGAGCTGCGCGAAGGGCTCGAGGCCGGGGACGGCGGAGGTGGGTCTTGGGGCTTGGGCGGCCCGGGGGTCTTGAGCGTCTCGGGCGAGCGGGGCGCGGCGCAGGAAGCGCTCGGCGTCCACGGAGTGGAACGCGAACACAAAGGTCTGTGAGCGGGGCGCGAGGGGGCGGCGATCGCTGAGGCCGGCGTAGAGGGCCAGCGAGATGTCGAGCTCGTCGCCCCAGTCGGCGGGCGCAGGGGTGATGAGGAGGGGGTGGCGCTCGGGGGCGGAGTCGGGAGGAGCGCTGGGGGGAGCGTCGGGGGGAGCGTCGGGGCCGTGACTCAAAGAGGACCTCCGGGGGAGGCGCGGGGCGCCAAGGGTGAGGGGTGGAGCTAAGCACAGACCGCGGTATGTCAAGCCGCGAGGGGGAGGGCGTGGCGGTTTGACGCGCTCGGGCGGAGCGGGCATAGCTGTGGCGCGCGGCGCCTCTAGCGCCCCGCGACGCGCTCACCGCCACGGCGGTCAGCCTCCTCAGGTCCCCTCCTCAGAGCCCTTCCTCAGAGCCCCTCCTCAGAGCCCTTCCTCAGAGATGAGATGAGATCACCCACAAAGGGAACACGCGCGATGACCACCACAGAGCCGCCCCCCAAGCACACCCCACAACACGACGCCCTCGAGCCCTCTTCTCACCACAGTCG
>VGTA01000489.1 GCA_016874875.1 Deltaproteobacteria bacterium
GGGGGGGGAGGCTAGACGACGTCCCTCGGCGGCAGCTGAATCCATGAGGGGGGCGTCCGAAACATCGGTATTGAGTCGACTCTGTCATAGCTGTTTAGCGAGAGCGACTTAAAGACGGCGTTAGGGTGACGACGTATGTTTTTGCTCCTGTAAAGATCTACCTCAGGAGGAGCCCCTCCATGTCTACTTGTTTATATCTTTCAAGCAGTTAGCGAATCTTTAGCGTGATTAACTCCAACAAACCCCACCACCCGCCCCTCCCGCCCCGCCCCCCCCCGCCGCCAGTCATACAAGCTCACCACCTCCACAGGCCCCAGCGCCACCCGACACCCCGAGGGCGGCGCCGCGTCGTCCCAGCCCCCCTCCGCCTCCGCGTGCCCCGCCCAGCGCGCCCGCGCCCCCCCGCCCTCCTCCTCAGCGACCTCCACCCACCGATACCCCCCCCGCACCCCACAGAACCCCGCCGCGTCATACGCCCGCACCACCACGCGGGGGCGGAGGGCCTCCACCAGCTCGCGGAACGAGACCCCTGGGGGCGACCACGAGAGGAGCAGGGCATCGGGGCGGGGCAGGAGGCCGGCGGCGTGGGCGGCGAGGGCCTCGGCGGCGGTGGCGGTGGACCAGATGTGGCGCGCGCCGAGCGGGGCGCGCGGGGCGTAGCCGGGCAGGGGCTCCACGCTCACGAGCGTCACCTCGGGCGGGCAGAGCAGCCGCCCGAGCAGCCCGCTCCCCGCCCCCACGTCCCACATCGCGCCGCAGCCCTCGGCGCGCAGCAGCGCCCAGACCTCGGCGGTGAGGGCGGCGCTCGGCGCCCAGTAGGCGCGGGGGCGCGCGCCGCTGAGGAGGTCCTCGGGGGGCGGGGGCGCGGGGGCGGCGGGCGGGGGGCAGGGGCGCTCGTCGAGCGTGAGGAGCGCGAGCGCGCCCGCCGCGCCCGCCGCCTCGCCGCCCGCGCCCGCCTCGTCGCCCCCGAGCCCGTCGCACCGCCCCCCGCGCCTGTAGATGCACCCCGCGCAGTCCTCGGGGGTGCTCCACTCCCGCGCCCCCTCGCTGTGGGGGCCCGGCAGGCAGAGCGGCAGGTAGGTGGAGCAGCGCGGGTGCGCGTCGCGGAAGGCGGCGTGCAGGCGCGCGGCGCCCTCGGTGAGCTGCCCGGGGCGGTAGACCACCTGGAGCAGCCCCTGGCGCAGGGCGGGGGCGCGCATGTGGGGGGAGAGGAGGTCTAGGGCGCGGGCGAGCCCGCCCTCGGTGCGGAAGCTCACCCGCGCGCGCAGCGCGGTGATGGGCGTGCTCATGGGCGCGCTGATGGGCGCGCTCATGGCGCGGGGGCGGCGTGGAGGGCGCCCACCGCGTCGAGGTCGAATCCGGCGCTCTGCGCGGTCTTGTAGGGGTCGTAGATGGGGCGGCTGAGGGCGTCGAGGGCGCGCCCGTCGCCGATGATGTCCACGACGCGCGCGTGGGTGACGCGCTGCGGGTCGAGGAGCCCGCGCGCCACGGCGGGGTGGCCGTCGAGGGCGGCGAGGTCTAGGGGCTCGGCGGCGCCGACGCGCGTGGCGCCGGCGAGCCCGCTGATCTGCGCGGGGGGCTGCTCGCCAAACGGCCCGAGCGGGCGCTCGCCGAGGTAGGCGGCGGGCAGGCGCGCGAAGGTGCGCCCGTCGGACGACACCTCCACGAACGCGAGCTCGAGGAAGGTGTCGCTGAAGCCGTTCTCGAAGACGGCGAGGTCGGGGCCGGCGGCGTCGCGCGCGGGGGCGGAGAGCGCGAGCGTGACGCGCCCCCCCTCGCCGAGCGAGAGCACGCGGAGCACGTGCCCCTCGGCGGGGCCGAGCGCCTCCTCGGGGCGCGCGGCGCCCGCCGCGAGCCCCTCGCCGGGCTCGCGCGCCACCACGGCGCTGGCCCACGCCGCCAGGCGCGCGTCGTCGCGCCAGATCGCGCCCCGCGCCGGGTCGTCGGCGCCGCCGGGGAAGGCGGCGGCGACGAGCAGCTCGCGCCGCGCCTCCTGCCCCACGAGGGCGCGCAGGCAGGGGGCGCTCAGGGGGGGCAGGGGCCCCGCCCAGCCCGCGCCCGCGCTCTCGCTCTCGCCCGCGCCCTCGCCCTCGCCCGCGCCCTCGCCCTCGCCCGCGCCCTCGCCCTCGCCCTCGCCCGCGCCCTCGCCCTCGCCCTCACCCTCGCCCGCGCCCTCGCCCTCCTGCGGCTCAGCGGCGAGCCCCACGGCGCGCGCCGCCACCTCCCAGAGCCCCTCCTCGTCGAGCGGGTAGGCGGGGCGCTCCTCCCACGCCCCCCACGCGCCCCACGCGCCCTCGGCGTGCAGGTGGGGGC
This sequence comes from Deltaproteobacteria bacterium, assembly GCA_016874875.1. GTDB lineage: Bacteria > Myxococcota_A > Bradymonadia > UBA7976 > VGTA01 > VGTA01. Next base: position 2,314 of record VGTA01000489.1, read on the forward strand.
GCGCGCGCCACTCGAGCCGCAGCCGCTCGCCGTAGTAGGGGCGCAGGGCGCCGCCGAGGGGGGCGTAGCGGGGGCGCGGGAGGGCGAGGGGGGCGCACTCGTGGTCGCCGGCGCTCAGCGCCCCCGCCCCCCACCGCCCCAGCCACTCCCGCGCCGCCCGCGCCGCCGAGCGCTCCTCCTCGGGGTCGCCGCAGGCGCTGAGGGCCCCGAGGGTGAGGAGGAGGGCGCGCGCGGCTCGTGAGCGCGGCGGGGGCGGGCGGGGGGGCGAGGCGGCGGGCGGGCGAGCGGGGCGCATGAGGGCTCTTAGGGGGCTGAGGGTGGAGGAGCGTCTGCGGGATCCGCGGGGGCGGCGGGATCCGCGGGGGCGGCGGGATCCGCGGGGGCGGCGGGGGCGGCGGGATCCGCGGGATCCGCGGGGGCGGCGGGGGCGGCGGGGGCGGCGGGGGCGGGGCTCGCGGGCTCCTCGCCCCACCCGCGCTCCTCGAGCGCGCCCAAGAGCCACGGGCGCACCCCCGCCTGCCCCAAGAGCGCGCGCAGCTCCTCGCGGGCCCCGCGGTGGAAGCGCCCCACGCGGCGCCCTAAGATGAGCTCGTTCTTGAGGCTGTGCTCCCAGCCGGTGAGCTCCGTCACGGTCACCGCGTAGCCCAGGGCGCGCAGGGCGAGGGCGCGGGTGACGTTGGTGAGGTGGGAGCCGAACTCGCGGCGGTGCCACGGGTCGGACCAGAGGGCGGCGAGGGGCGTGGCGCTCTGCTTGACGGGCTGGAGCAGGCGCGCCACCTCCGCCTGGCAGCAGGGCACGAGCGCCACGTGGTCGCTCTTGGCGTCGAGGGCGCGGGTGAGGGCGTGGTCGGTGGCGAGGTCGCAGGCGTGCAGCGCCAGCGTGAGGTGCCAGCGCTCAGGGAGCGCCGCGTGGGCGATCTCGGCGCACACCACCTCGAGGCGCGGGTGCTCGGCGGCGCTCACGGCGCGCACCTTGGCGGCGAGGTCCTCGCGGCTCTCCACCGCGATCACGCGCCCTCGCCCGCGCGGACGCACCCACACGTCGTAGAGGGCGAGCGAGATCGCCGCCTTCCCCGCGCCCATGTCGACGATGATGGGGTCCTCGTGGCGCTCAAACGCCTCGGCGAGCGCGGGGGCGAGGAGCTGCAAGAAGTGGCTGATCTGCTTGAGCTTGCGGTGCGCGCTCGGGCTCGCGCCGCCCTTGGGCGTGAGCACCCCGAGGGCGATGAGCGTGGGGAGACTCAGCCCCGCCAGCCCCCCCTCCTCGAGGGCGCCGCGCACCTCGGCGGGCGTGAGGGCGCGCGCCTGCACCTCGCCCCCCCCGTCGCCCTCGCGCCCGCCGCGCCTGTGTCCTGTGCTCATCTGCGCTCTCCTCACGCCCTCGCCCTCTAGTGAGCGCGGCGGTCATGGTGTATCAGAGCTCAACGAGAATGGCGAGCGCCCCGCGCGCCGCGCCCCCGCCCCCCGCCCCCCGCTCGCCCGAAAG
>VGTA01000490.1 GCA_016874875.1 Deltaproteobacteria bacterium
GCTTCACCTCCACGCTTCACCGCGGGGAGCTGGTTTGGATCTACTTCACCAACCTGCTCGCCATCGTCTGCTCGCTTGGGCTGGCGCTGCCCTGGGCGCTCACGAGGACGCACGCCTACAAGGTCTCGCGACTGACGGTGCACATCGACGACCCCGCGCTGCTGACCCGCGTGCGCGACACGGCGCAGTCTCTCGGCGCGGCGGCGGGTGACGCGGCGGTGGACCTGATGGACATCGACGTGGGGCTAGCGTGATCCGCGGCGTGTACTTGAGCGGGCAGGGCGTTGAGGCGCACGAGGCCACGCTGCTCCGCGACGGTGAGCGGGTGGAGGTGCGCCACGCGGGGCTCCCTGAGGGCGCCGAGCCGCTCTCGGTGGCGGTGGCGGAGGTGCGCGTCACCGAGCGCCTCAAGGGGGTCCCCCGCCGCGTGCTGCTAGGGCGGCGCGGCGTCTTTGAGACCCGCGACGATGAGGGCGTAGAGCGCGTGTTTGAGACGGAGCCCCTCGGGGGATACATCGCGCTCCTCGAGCGGAGCCGGCAGGCGGCGATCTGGGGTGTGGCGGTGCTGGCGGGGTTGTCGTTCTTGGGCAACCTGGTGCTCCTGCCCCTCGCCGCGCGCCTCATCGCCGAGGGGACGCCGCAGCGGGCGCGGGAGCTGCTCGATGACTCTTATGTGTCTTCACTCCGGCAGCTCGGGGTGCTAGAGCGCAGCTCGCTCACCGCTGAGGAGACTGCGCCGTTCTCGCCGGTCTTGGAGGAGGTGGCGCGCGAGAGCGGGCTGCCGTCGGTGCAGATCGAGCTCGCGGATTCGCGCATCGGCGCCAACGCCTTGGCGCTGCCGGGGGGGCGGGTGATCGTCACCAGCGACCTCGTGCGCCTCGTGAGTCCAGAGGAGTTGCGCGCGGTGCTCTATCATGAGCTCGGGCACGTGAAGCTCAACCACGGCCTCGAGGCCATCGTGAAGCAGGCAGGGGTGTCGCTGTTCTTGATGACGCTCTTTGGGTTTAATGACATCAACGCGCTCACGCAGACGCTGCTGACGAGCACCTACTCGCGCGACGCGGAGCGCGAGGCGGATAGGTTCGCGGCGATGCGCCTGCGGGCGGAGGGGCGCTCGCCGCGCCTCTTGGCGACTGCGCTGCAGAAGCTAGAGCGGAGCGCGCAGGCGCGCGGCGCGGAGGAGGGCGCAGAGGAGCAGGCGGAGGAGCAGGTGGAGGAGCAGGCGGAGGAGGAGCTTGAGCGGCGCGTGAGGCGCGCGCTGTGGTCCTCGCACCCGCTCACCGATGAGCGCGTGCGGTCGCTCATGGGAGAGGGGCAGGGGGGCGAAGTGGGGGAGTAGGGGGTTGCGCGGCGCGCGCGCCTGTGAGACTCCCACGGGGCACCCTCCACCGCACAGCCCCAGGCGCCGCCCATGCACACCCTCTACAACATCATCAACGGCCAGCGCGCCCCGAGCGCTTCAGGCGAGACGCTCGACCTCACCAACCCCGCCACCGGCGAGGTGTTCGCCCGCGCCCAGCGCTCCGGCGCGCCCGACGTGGACGCCGCCGCCGCCGCCGCCGCGCGCGGCTTTGAGCGCTGGCGCGAGACCACGCCCGGCGAGCGCCAGCGCGCCCTCAACCGCATCGCCGACGCGCTCGAGGCGCGCGGCGAGGAGCTGATCGCGCTCGAGTGCGAGAACACGGGCAAGCCGCTCGGGGTCACGCGGCGCGAGGAGCTCGGGGCGCTGCTCGACCAGGTGCGCTTTTTCGCCGGCGCCGCCCGCCACCTCGAGGGGCGCGCCGCCGCCGAGTACGTGCGCGGGCACACGTCGATGATTCGCCGCGAGCCCATCGGCGTCTGCGCGCAGATCACGCCGTGGAACTACCCCATGATGATGGCGGTGTGGAAGTGGGCGCCGGCGCTCGCCGCGGGCAACGCCGTGGTGCTCAAGCCCAGCGACACGACGCCGGTGACCACCGTGTGGATGGCGGAGCTCATGCAGGAGTTCCTGCCGCCGGGGGTGCTCAACGTGGTCACCGGTGACCGCGAGGCGGGGCGCTGCCTCGTGGACCACCCCACCCCGCAGCTCGTGTCGATCACCGGCTCGGTGCGCGCGGGGGTGGAGGTGGCGCGCGAGGCGGCCAAGGACCTCAAGCGCGTGCACCTCGAGCTCGGGGGCAAGGCGCCCGTGGTGGTCTTTGAGGACGCGGACCTGCCGCGCGCCTGTGACTGGATCGCGTTCGCCGGCTACTTCAACGCCGGTCAGGACTGCACCGCCGCCACCCGCGTCCTCGCCGATGAGCGCGTGTATGATGAGGTGGTGGAGCGCCTCACGGCGGCGGCGCGCGCCACGCGCGTAGGCGCGCCCCACGAGGATGTGCACATGGGCCCCCTCAACAACCCTCAGCAGCTCGCGCGCGTGGCAGGCTTCTTTGACCGCCTCCCCTCGCACGCGCGCGTCACGGCGGGCGGCGCCCCCCTCCCCGGCCCCGGCTTCTTTTGGCCGCCGACGGTGGTGGCGGACCTGCGCCAGAGCGACGAGCTGAGCCAGACGGAGGTCTTTGGGCCCGTGATCACCGTGCAGCGCGTGCGCGGCGAGGAGGAGGCGCTGCGCGCGGCGAACGGCGTGCAGTACGCCCTGGCGTCGAGCGTGTGGACCCGCGACCACGCGCGCGCGATGCGTATGTCGCAGCGCCTCGATTTTGGCTGCGTGTGGATCAACACCCACATCCCGATGGTGTCGGAGATGCCCCACGGCGGCTTTAAGCGCTCAGGGTACGGGAAGGACCTCTCGGGCTATGGGTTTGAGGAGTACACGCGGGTGAAGCACGTGATGACGAGTCTGGAGTAGGGGGGCTCTCCTCTTGAGGTCTCTTGATGTCTCTTGACGTCTCTTGACGTCTCTTGACTTCTCACGGCGCGGTGGTAGCGTGCCGCCGCCTTGAGGGCGCGCGCAGGCGTCGCGCGCCCTCTCTCCCTAGAATCAACCGGCCCCCCACGCCCTCTCGGGCCCCCGCGCCCCTCGGAGCTCTCGATGCGTCTCCTCTTGCAGACTCTCCCCCTCCTCCTCCTCTCCTTCGCCCTGAGCGCCTGCGGCGCCGCGGGCAAGGGCGGCGCCAAGAAGAGCGCCTTTGACGAGCTCAACGGGCTCGGCGCGGAGCTGCAGGCGCAGCTCGACGAGACGGCGAAGCCCGTCACGCAGGCCGCGGCGCTCCTCGAGACGTTCGCCAACCTCCCCAAGGAGCTCTCGCTCAGCCCTGAGGACTACAAGCAGTTCGTGCTCAACGCCGTGCGCGGGCAGCTCACCGTCCCCGGCGCCCTCGACGAGAAGGGCAAGGCGCGCCTCCAGGCGTTCGCCGATGAGCTCAAGGCGTACGTGCTGGCGCTGAGCGCCACCCCCGCCAACGCGCAGGCCCTCGTGGCCAAGATCGCCGAGGTCCTCGTCAAGATTCCCGTCCTCGTCACCGAGGTGGGCGCGCAGGCGCAGCTGGTGATCCGCAACCCCCTTGAGAGCGCCGACGCCAAGAGCAAGGCGCAGAAGCAGGCCGACGAGGCGAAGCAGCTCGGCGAGAGCGTCAAGGCGCAGGTGGAGGGCATCCTGGAGCAGGCGAAGGCGCTCCCCGAGCAGGCGAAGGGCGCCGTGGACAAGTTTACGGAGAATCTGAAGGCGGCGGGCATCGACAGCTTCGACGCGCTCCTGGCGACCCCCGGGAAGGTGGCGGATGACACGGTGAAGGACGTGAAGGAGGGGGTGAAGGAGGTCACGGACACGGCGGTGGATTCGGTGAAGTGAGGGGCTGAGGGGGCGGGGGGCG
>VGTA01000491.1 GCA_016874875.1 Deltaproteobacteria bacterium
TGGGGGGCGGCGTAGGGGGCGGCGGCGGGGGCGAAGTGCTGCAGGGTCTGCATGGGATTCACCCCGCCGCCCGAGGTGAGCATGGGGGGCGGGGTGGGGGGCGCGGCGACGTAGGCGCCCTGCTGTTGGGCGGCGGCGAGCTCCGAGGGGCCGATCAGCTCAAGGACGCAGGTGCCGATGCCCACGAGGTCGCCCACCTGTAGGCGGTGTGCGCCCTGCACGCGGCTCTGGTTGACGAGGGTGCCGTTGGTGCTGCCGAGGTCCTGCACCATGATCTCGTTATGGAAGGTCATCAGCTTGGCGTGGCGGCGAGAGACCATGTCCTCGTCCACCACGATGTCTAGGCTCGCGCCGCGGCCAACGACCTGCTCTGAGTTCTCGGGGAGCTCATACACATGTCCCCGCATTTTACCTTCGATCACTCGAAGGGCGTATGTTGTTGAAGCCACGGCGGTGCTCTCTGCTCTCGGGGAGGATGGGGGAGCGTCGGGGGAGGGGGGGCGCTGCGCCCCGCGACGGCGTGAGGAGCGTCAGCTGAGTTGTGTTCAGCCTGCGCGGTCTGCAATGTGGAATTTTTTACATGCTTCGTCAACCGTTCCAACACCGCTCACACACCGCGCGCCGCCGCCGAGGGGGCGAGAATGAGAGCTCAGCGATGTCTCAGGCGTCTCAGAAGTCTCCAGAATCTCAGACCTCAGCTCAGGAGTCAGGGGCGGGGGGCGCCCTCATCATCCTGCCCACCTACAACGAGCGCGAGAATCTGGACTCGGCGCTCACCGCCATTTTCGAGCACGCGCCCTGGGCGCACGTGCTCGTGGTGGACGACGCCTCGCCCGACGGCACCGGCGCCCTCGCCGACGCGTGGGCGGCGCGGGACGGGCGGGTGCGGGCGCTGCACCGGGCGGGCAAGGAGGGACTCGGGCGCGCCTACCTCGCCGGCTTCGCCTGGGGACTCGCCCGCGGCTACGAGCTGCTCTTTGAGATGGACGCCGACCTCAGCCACCCCGCCAGCGCCCTGCCCCGCCTCCGCGACGCCGTGCGCGCCGGCGCCGACGTGGCGCTCGGCAGCCGCTGGGTGGCGGGCGGGGGCGTGGTGGGCTGGCCGCTCCGCCGCCAGCTCCTCAGCCGCGGCGGCAGTCTCTACGCGCGGCTTGTGCTCGGGGTGGGGGTGCGCGACCTCACGGGCGGCTTCAAGTGCTTCCGCCGCGCCGCCCTCGAGCGGGTGGGCCTCGGGGAGGTGCAGACCGCGGGCTACGGCTTTCAGATCGAGCTGACGTGGCGGGCGCTGCGCGCGGGGCTGCGGGTGGTGGAGGTGCCCATCACGTTCGTGGACCGGGTGGCGGGGCGCTCCAAGATGTCGGCGGGAATCTTTGTGGAGGCGCTGGGGCTGGTGTGGCGGCTGCGGTGGCGGGGCTGAGCGGGGGCGCGGGCGCCGTCACCCCCGCGCCGCCCGCCGCGCCGCCCGCCACGCCGCCCGCCGCGCCGCCCGCCGCGCCGCCCGCCGCGCTCCTCGCCGTGGTCCTCGCCGTGGCCGCGCAGGCGTGGCTGCACTGGGCGCTGCCGCTCGTGGCCGACGAGGCCTACTACGCCTGGTGGGGGCGCGCGCCCGCCCTCGGCTACCTCGACCACCCGCCGGCGGTGATGGCGTGGGGGTGGGTGGGGGAGCGGCTGCTCTGGGGGCCGCGGGCGCTCAACCTGTGCCTCGCGCCGGCGGCGGGGTGGCTGCTCGTGAGCGCGGCGGGGGCGCTCGGGGTGCCGCGCCCCGGCTGGCTCGCCGCCGCCGCGCTCTGCACGCCGCTCGGGCTGGCGCTCGGCGTACTGCTCACCCCCGACGCGCCGCTGGTTCTGGGGTGGGCGCTGGCGGTGTGGGGACTCGCGCGCCGCCGCGGGTGGGCGGGGGCGCTGGGGCTCGCCCTGGCGCTCTGGTCCAAGGCCATGGCGCTGCCGGCGGCGGCGGGGCTGCTGTGGGCGTGGGGGTGGCGCGCGCGGCGCGAGGGGGCGCCGTCGCCGTGGCGCGCGCCCCTCGGCGTGGGGCTCGCCGCGCTCGCCCTCTACGCGCCGCACCTGTGGTGGTCGAGCGGGGCGGGCTGGCTGCCGTGGAGCTTCCAGGCGGGGCGGGCGTGGGGGCGGGGGTCGGCGGCGGAGTGGGCGCTCGGGCAGCTCTGGGTGGGCACGCCGCTGTGGGCGCTGTGGGCGCTGCGCGGGGGGGGGGGAGGGCTCGCGCTCTCGCGGGCGCGAGCGGGGGCGCTGTCCACGCGCGAGGGCGTGCTGCTGGCGCTCAGCGCCCCAAGCGCGCTGCTGTGGGGGCTCGCCAGCCTCGGGACGCGCGTGGAGGCCAACTGGAGCGCGCTGGCGTGGCCGGGGCTGCTGATGTTGGCGCTCTGCGAGGCCCCGAGCGCCGCCGCGCGGTCACGCGCGCTGCTCACCGGCGCCGCCGTCACGCTGCCGCTGGCGCTGCTGCCCCTCCTCCACCGCCACCTCCCCCCCCACCTCGGCCCCCCGCGCGACGGCGCCCGCCTCGCCTCCTGCGCGCGAGCGGCGTGGGCGGCGGGGGGCGCGGCGGGCGCGGGGGGGGGCGTGGCGGGGGGCGCGGCGGGGGGCGTGACCGCGGCGCTCGTGAGCGGGCGCTACCAAGAGGCGAGCCTGCTGTGGGCGGCGGGCGAGGCGACCGCGACGCAGCTCTACTACCTGCGCGCCGAGGGGCGCCGCCGCAGCGAGCTCGACCGCGCGCTCGCCCGCGGGGACGCGGGCGTCGCCCCGCCCCCGGCGTGCGGCTTTGTGTACCTTGGGCCTCGCGCCTGGCTCGGGGCGCGCTGCGCGGGGGCGGCGGAGGAGCTGCCAGGGTCGCGCTGCGCCACGCCGCTGACGGCGTGCCGCTGCGCCTCTCTGCGCTGAGCCTCTCTGCGCTGAGCCTCTCTGCGCTGAGCCTCTCTGCGCTGAGCCTCTCTGCGCCTCTGCTGTGCGCTCGAAAAAATCAAAGCCAAATAAAAGCAAAGGCGAAAAATAAAGAGCTGACGCCCCGAGCCTTCTATACGGAGAGAGGGACTTGAACCCTCACATCCCGAAGGACACAAGAACCTGAATCTTGCGCGTCTACCAATTCCGCCATCCCCGCGCGTTGACCCAGAGCGTCAGCGATCCCATCTGTAGCGGAGAGCGGTCGGGCTGTCAAGGTTTTTTTATCAACCCGCTCACCCCCGAGCAGCGCCGCGCCCCTCAGCGGCCCCTCAGTAGTGGACGTTCACCTGCAGGTCGCCGGTGGGCGTCCAGGTGACGGTGGCGATGTCGTCGCGCCCGTCGGCGTTGAGGTCGCCGGCGGCGCTCACGGCGAGCTTGCGGGCGGCGGGCTCCATGAGGCGCAGCGATATCAGACGCGATACAGGGGCGCGGTCCTCGCCAAAGGCGCCGAGGCCGTCGTTAAAGAACACCGAGGCGCGCAGCACCGCGGGGTCCTCGTGGGTGGTGACCAGGTCGGGGTTGCCGTCGCCGTTGATGTCGCCCACCACGTCGAAGAGGACGCCGAAGCGCGCCTCGCTCCGCACGAAGCAGTCGAGCAGCTCAAAGTCCGACGAGAGCGCCATCACCTGCTTGTTGCTGTAGTTGCCGATCAGCAGGTCGGGGCGCGCGTCGTTGTTGAGGTCCATGCCGCCGCGCAGGTAGGAGCCGAAGTTGGTGACGCCGAGCTGCGGGCAGGGGGGGGTGAGCTCGATGAAGTTGGGGTCGGCGGCGCTCCAGGTGAAGGTGGCGGCGGCGGGCGCGGCGGGGAGGGCGGCGCCGTAGAACACGAAGGTCCTGT
>VGTA01000492.1 GCA_016874875.1 Deltaproteobacteria bacterium
GAGGCGGACGTGGGCGGAGCGCGGCGCGCCTCAGCGCCCGCGGCGGGGGGGGGGCGGGGGGGGCGGGGGGGGCGGGAGCACGCGGAGCGGGAGCGTGGCCACGAGGGCCGCGCGCCCCCCCGGCGGCCGCAGGAGGACCCCCACCGTCCAGCGCCCCTGGTCGGCGCGCTCAAATGACAGCGCGGCGGCGTACACCCCGCGGCCGCCCTCGGCGGGCAGGTGGCGCGCGCGCAGGAGGGGCGCCTCGCGGCGCTGCCCCGAGGGGCCCACCGCCACCACCCGCAGCGCGCCCCCCGCCGCCAGCGCCCCGGGGCGGGCGCCCTCGTCGCCGTTGCTCTCGCCGTCGCCGTCGCCGTCGCTCTCGCTCTCGCCGTCGCCGTCGCTCTCGCTCTCGCTCTCGCCGTCGCCCTCGCCGTCGCCCTCGCTCTCGCCCCCTTCGCCGAGCGCCTCCTGGAGCGCGCGCTCGCTCACCTCCACCAGCGTCGCCACCCGGGCGGGCGCGCGCGCGCCCAGCTCGCCGCCGGCGCCGCCGAGCGCCGCCCCGCTGAGGGCGCTCAGCGGCTCTTGGGCCCCGAGGGGCGCGAGCGCCACGCGGCGCGCCACGGCGCGGAACGGCTCCTCCACCAACGCCGCCTGCACCACGGCGGAGGCGTTGATCTTGGCGAGGCGCTCCTCGGCGGAGACGACCGGCGCCTGCGGGCGCAGCGCCCACAGCGCCCCCACCGCCGCCGCGGTGAGCCCCAGCCCCAGCAGCACCCGCCCAAAGAGCCCCGCCCCCGGCGGCGGGTCCGGCTCGAGGGGGTCGGCGTTGGGGAACTCCGCCCCGAGGCCGAGCGCCACCGTCGGCTGCGCGTGGCGCCCCTCACCGGCGCGCCTCTCCGCCGAGAGCTCCCCGAGGCGGACGGTGGGGGCGGCGGGCGCGGGGGACGCGGGGGGCGCGGGGGGCGCGGCGGGCGGCTGGGTGATGGGGAAGAACGCTGACGGCGTCACCGTCGCGCCTATGGCGGCGGGCGACTGCGGGGGCGGCGTCTGCGCGAGCGGCGCGCGGGGGAGGGGTGTTTGCGCGAGCGGCGTGAGGAGCGCGGGGCGCGCCGGCAGCGACGGCTTCGTGGGGCCGCTCGCCGTCAGGTCCGGGTCCGTCCCCTCCCCCCGGAGGAGCAGCGCGCGCAGATCGCTCTCCTTGAGCGCCACCATCGGAATCGTCTGATTCAGGTCCACCTCGTCGGCGCCCGTCAGCTCTAGCGCCGCGCGCGAGTCCGCCATCACCCCCGCCATCACCTCCGTGTGCGCCTCGGTGGCCCAGTCCTCGTCGTGGTAGAGCCCCTCGATAAAGACCGTGGCGAACTCCTTGCAGCTCTCAAAGCGCTCCGCGGGCGCCTTGGAGAGCGCGCGGTGGAGGGCGGCGGCGGCGGCGGCGGGGAGGGAGGGGACCAGCTTCTGGATGGGGGGCGCCGGCGCCTGCACCACCTGCGTGGCGATCTGAATCACCTGCTCGCCATCAAAGGGCAGGCGCCCGGAGAGCATCTCGTAGACGATGATCGCGAGGGAGAACTGGTCCGCGGCGGGCGTGACGTCCTCGCGCCCGAGCGCCTGCTCGGGGCTCATGTAGTGCGGGGTGCCGAGGAAGCCGCGCTGGTGCTGCGTGATCTTCTGCACCCCGCGCACCTTGCTCACCCCAAAGTCGAGCACCTTGACCGAGGACTCCTGCTGGTCGGGCAGGCGGTGGAGGAAGATGTTGTCGGGCTTGAGGTCGCGGTGGATGATGCCCTTGCCGTGCGTCGCCTGCAGCGCCGACGCCGTCTGCGACAGCACCAGGCACAGCTCCTCGATCGACAGCGGCCCGCGCGCCAGGCGCGCGCTCAGCGGCTCCCCCTCGAGCAGCTCGAGCACGATGTAGGGGACGCCCTCGGCGGTGGTGTTGAAGTCAAAGATGCGCGTGATGTGCGGGTGGCTGAGCCCCGCCATCACCACCCCCTCCCGCTCAAAGCGCTCTAGGCCCTCGGCGCTCACCTGCTCCACGAACAAGAACTTGACCGCCACCCGCAGCCCCGGCAGGCGCACGTGCTCCGCCCGCCACACCTCGCCCATGCCGCCGGCGCCGATGCGCTCAACGGCGCGGTACGTGCCCCCCACCACGGCCCCCGGCTTGATCGTTAGCCCCAGCGTCATCAGTGCCTCGCTCGAGTGGGTCTCAAGGGTAGAGGCGCGCGACGCCCCCGCGCGCGCCACATCCCCCGCGGGAGAAGACCTCAGGCGCGCGCCGCCCTAGTGAATACCACAGCCACGGCGCGCTCTACTACTGAAAGCGCGCCCCTGAAAGCGAGCTACTGAAAGCACGCCCCCACCGACGCGCAGAGCGGCGCCGCCTCTAGGCACTCCCACACGGCGGGGGTGACGTCGGCGCTCGTGCCGCAGAAGTAGCGGCAAATCGCCTCGTCGCGCAGCGCCTCGCCCTCGCCGCCCGGGGGGATGCAGGGCGACAGGCGCGCGCAGGCCGCGGCGCAGCGCTCGGGCGGGTTGAGCGGGCCGGCGTCGCAGATGGGGCGCAGGGGCCCCGAGGCGGGGTCGCCGGGGAGCGACTCCGTGAAGTAGCGCACGTAGGGGCCCAGGATGGGCGCGTCGCAGGGGGTGAGCGGCCCCACGGCGGCGAACGCGTCGCGCGGCACCTCGCCGCTCGCCGCCTGCTGGTCGCAGATGGCGCTCAGCAGCCCTCGGGCGTCGGCGGCGAGGGGGGCGAAGGGCGGGCAGGCGTCGGTGAGGCAGACCGCGAGGCGCTCGGCGAAAGTGTCGCACTCGGGCAGCTCCGGGGCGGGCGCGGGCGGGGCGGGCGGCGCCGCGGGGGCGCAGAGGGGGGCGAGGGCGTCGGCGAGCTGCTGCTGGGCGAAACTGAGCCAGTCGTCGCAGGCGTCGAGCCCCCCCGCCACGCTCAAGAAGGGCGCGAACGCCGCGCAGCGCTCCTCGCACGACGCCCCGAGCCCCTCCCGCGCCGCCCCCCGGCCTGCAGGGTCGGCGCCCGCGGGGGGCGGGCAGGCGTCCGCGCACGCGAGCAGCGCCCCGCACGCCTCAGCGCACTCGGCGCCGAGCGCGGCGGCGCCCCCCCCCGCGGCGCCCCCCCCGCCCCCTCCCGCGGCGCCCCCTGCGCTCTCTCCTGCGGCGCCCCCTGCGCTCTCTCCTGCGGCGCCCCCTGCGCTCTCTCCTGCGGCGCCCCCCGCGCCCCCTCCTGCGGCGCCCCCCGCGGCGCTCCCCGCCGCCGGCGCCCCCGCCACCTCCACGGGCGCCGCGCCGGCGCTGGGGGTGGGGGGGGAGGGGGTGTCGTCGCAGGCGAGCGCGAGCGCGGCGCAGAGGAGCGGCAGAGGGCCAGGCAGGGGCAGGGCGAGAGGAGGGCGGCCGGGGGGGATCGGGCGTGTCATCGGGTGGACTCCTGCGCCGTGGCGCGCTTGGGGGGGCGCCATGCGGCGCGGTTGGACTTGCGAACCGCCGGGCTCGCTCTTAATCATGTGAGGCTAGCACAGGGCGCGGCGGGCTCAAGCGCGCTCGGCGACCGCTACAGGAGACGCCGTGAATCACTTCCGCACGCTCGCCCGCGCGCTCGACCGCGCGACAGCCCTCACCGGGGGCCTCTCCTGCGCCCTCTCCTGCGCCCTCTCCTGCGCCCTCTCGCTCGCCCTCTCGCTCGCCCTCTCGCTCGCCCTGAGCGCGCCGCCGACGCGCGCGCAGCCCGCCGACGCCCACGAGCCCGCCCCGCTCGACGCGCGGCGCGCGCTGCGGCGACTCACGCTCGACCTGCGGGGCGC
>VGTA01000493.1 GCA_016874875.1 Deltaproteobacteria bacterium
ACCCCGCCGCCGCCGACCCCGCCGCCGCCGACCCCGCCGCCCTCTCCGAGCGCTTCTTTGCCGCCCGCACCGCCGCCGAGCTCCTCGCCGCCCTCGAGGCGCTCCGCGCCGCCGCCCCCGACGCGGCGGCGCGCTGGGAGGCGGAGGCGCTCTACGCGGCGCTCTCGCTCGACCCCCGCGCCGCCCCGAGCGCCGCGCTGCGCGCCGTTGAGCGGGCGGCGGGGGACGAGGCGCTCGCGATGTTTGACCTGTCCATCACCGGCTGGCTGCCGAGCGAGGTGGGCGCGCTGAGCGCGCGCCTCCTCCGCGTGGCGCAGGGGCACCCGTCCGCCTCCATGCGCGCCGCCGCGGCGTGGTCGCTGCGGCACTCGGCGCACTACCGCGACGACGCCACCGCCTACGCTCTCGCCGTGGAGGCGCTCGGCCCCCTCTTGCCCTTGAGCGTGATCGGCACTTGGGACAACGACCAAGGGAAGGGCCTCGACCAGCCCTTCCCCCCCGAGCGGGGCGTAGACCTCGCGGGGCGCTACCCCGGCAAGCTCAAGGAGGTGGCGTGGCGGTCGGAGTACCCCCTCGACCTCCGCGGCAAGCTCAACCTCGACGAGCTCCTCTCGCCCAAGTCCTGGCAGGTGGCCTACGGCGCGGCGGCGTTCAGGGCGGCGGCGGGGCCGGCGGAGCTGCGCCTCTCCACCTCCGACCCCGTCAAGGTGTGGGTCAACGGCGAGCTGGCGCTCTCGCTGAGCCGCTTGGACGGCTGGCTCTTTGACGGCGTGGTGATTCCGCTGCACCTCCGCGAGGGGGTCAACCAGGTCCTCATCAAGAGCGGTCAGCAGACCGACACCTGGATCCTCGCCGCGCGCCTCACCGCCCCCGGCGGCGCGCCGCTGGCGCACACCCCCGTGCCCGCCGACACCCCCGCCGCCCCCCCCACCCCAGGCGCCCCCCCCACCGTCGCGGGCGTGATGGGGCCCGCGGAGGTCACCGCCGCCCTCGCCGCGCGCCTCGCCCTCCCCCCCGCCGGCGCGCGCCGCGAGGCGCTCTTGCTCTCGGCGCTCGGGGAGCTCGGGCTCGAGCTCGAGCGCCTCGAGCGCGCTGAGGCGGCGCTCGCCGCCCACCCCGACAGCCTGCTGCTGCGCATCGAGCTCACCGAGGCGCTCTGGGCGCGCGGCGAGCGCGGGCGCGCGGCGGACCTCCTCGCCGTCCTCCACCGCGACCTTGGGCGCGACCTGCCCCTCACCACCCTGCTGCAGGCGCGCTTCTGGTCGCAGCAGCACCTCGACCTCAAGGCCCGCGCGGCGCTCCGCGACCTCCTCGCCGCCCGCCCTGACCTCAGCGACGCCGCCGTGCAGCTCGCCGCCCTCTACAAGGACCTCGGCTGGACGGCGGAGCGCTGCGCGCTCCTCGAGCGCGCGGCGGCGAGCGGGCCGCGCACGCAGGCGCTGCTCGCCTCCCTCGCTGAGTGCGCGGCGGACCTCGGGGACCCCTCCCTCGAGCGCGAGCGCCGCGACGCCCTCGACCGCTCGTCGCCCCTGCACCCCGATGTCCTCGCCCGGCGCTTCCAACGCGCGCGCGCCGCCCTCGACGTGGAGGGGATGCTGGCGGCGGCGCGGGCGCAGGTGGCGGCGTGGCCGCAGCGCGGGCGCGGCTACCGCGACCTCGCCGCGGCGGAGCGCGCCGCGCGCCGCCTCGACGCCGCCCTCGCCGCCCTCGACGCCGCCGCCGCCCTCGACCCCCTCGACGCCCGCCCCCTCGCCTTGCGCGGCGAGTGGCTGGCGGCGGAGGGGCGCGAGGCGGAGGCGGTGGCGGCGTGGCAGGGGGCGCTGGAGCTCGACCCCGAGAACCAGGGCCTGCGCCTGCGCCTCAGCGAGCTGCGAGGCTCCGCCGGGGAGCTGTGGCTGCGCGACGTGCCCTCGGAGGCCGACATCGAGGCGGCGGTGGCGGCGCGCGCGGGGGTGACGCCGGCGGAGGGGGCCAACGTGGTCAACCTCCTCGACGATGAGGTGGTGATGCTCAACCCCGACGGCAGCACCACGGCGGTGATCACCGCCGTCACCCACGCCCTCAACCAGGAGGGGCGCGACGAGCTCACCAAGCTCCACATCAGCCGCGCCAAGAGCACCCAGCTCATGGCCGCCTACGCCATCAGCCCCTCGGGCACGCGCGTGGAGGCGGCGTCGATTCGCGACGGCGTGGTGCGCTTCCGCCAGCTCGAGGTGGGCGCCACGGTGGTGCTGCAGTACCGCTACAGCACCCGCCCGAGCGCCTACCTCACGGGCAGCCTCAGCCGCTTCTGGTGGTTCCACTCGACCGACTCGCAGGTGCGCGACAGCCGCATGGTGCTCTGGCTCCCCAAGGGCACGCCGCTCCACGAGTCCCCCTCCGCGCCCCCGCCGGGCGGCGCGGGGTGGGCGGCGCGCGCCGTGGAGCGCGACGAGCGCGTGGAGGGCGACCTCCGCCGCGTGGCGTGGCGCATGCGCGACCTCCCGCCCCTCGTCAGCGAGCCCCGCATGCCCCCCTCCCGCGACGTCGCCTATGGCCTTGAGGTGAGCACGGTCCCCTCGTGGGAGGACATGTGGACCTGGGAGCGCGAGCTGCTGCGCGAGGCGTTCCGCGTGAGCCCCGAGGTGGAGCGGGTGGCGGACGAGGTGGTGCGCGGCGCGCAGACCGCTCAGGAGCGCGCGCTCAAGATTCACGAGTACGTGATTCACAAGATTCGCTACCAGCAGGACTACGAGCAGGCCATCTCCGGCGTGAAGCCCCACGACGCCGCGCAGGTGCTCAGCCGCCAGTACGGCGACTGCAAGGACAAGGCGGTCCTCTTTATCACCCTCGCCCGCCGCGCCGGCCTCAAGGCGCATTTCGCGCTCGTCAAGACTCGAGATTCGGGCAAGGTGGACCTCAAGGTCCCCTCGCAGCAGTTCAACCACGCCATCGTCTATGTGCCCGCCCAGGAGGGGCTGCCCGAGGGGCGCTTCTTTGACCCCACGGTGGACACCCTCGACGTGGAGTCGCTGCGCAGCGACGACCAGGGCACCACGTCGCTCGTCTATGACCCCGACCGCGACGCCCACTACTGGCAGGAGATTCCCTTCCAGGGCCCCGAGCACGACAGCACGGCGGACGACATCGACCTCACGCTCCTGCCCAGCGGGGCGGCGGAGGGGACGCTGACGCTGACGGGGCGCGGCAGCATTGGGCAGATTCTGCGCCAGCGCGCGCGCAACCCTGAGGCGTTCAAGCAGGTCCTGCAGTACCGCCTCCACCAGCTCTTCCCGGGCGCCGAGCTCTTGGAGCACGAGGCGCTCAAGGTGGAGAGCCTCTTTGAGCCCGCCGTGGCGCGCGTGCGCTTTCGCCTCGACGGGTGGGCCAAGGTGGAGGGGCAGCAGGTGCGCCTCCCCAACCTCATCGACTGGAGTCCGAGCGCCTACTTCCACCTCGACGAGCGGCGCTTCCCGGTGAATATGGGTACGCACCGCGAGTGGACCTGGCGGGCGCGGGTGCGCCTGCCGAGCGGCCTGAGCGTGGCGCACCTGCCCCCCGACCGCGACGTGCGCGCCCCCTGCCTCACGCTCTCCCGCGCCTCCCGCCTCGGCGCGGCGGGGGAGGTGGAGGTGGAGTGGCGCTACGCGTCGCTGTGCGAGGAGGTGTCGCTCGAGGAGTACGCCCTGCACCAGGCCAAGGCGCGCGAGATGACGCAGGCGCTCAAGCAGGAGGTGGTCCTCTCGCCGTCGCCCGCAACAGAGTCGTCGCCCACGGCGGCGCCCGCGCCCGCGCCCGCGTCCCTCCCTGCC